>DIHU01000219.1:22235-26574 GCA_002420315.1 Akkermansiaceae bacterium UBA5688 | reverse complement strand
CTTCATTAATTTTCAAACTGAAGTCTGACGAACTGCTGGCATTGGGTGCATTCTCACTGGGTTGTGAAAAGAGGAACCAAGAGGATGATCCGTCGCCTTTCCTTCCGAGAGATCGGCCATCAAAGGGAATGGCGGCATCGATTGCATTTGCGATGGTTGTTCCATCAGGCTCGGTAAGATAGACGACAGCATCGCCCCCCACCGCGAGTCCTGTGGTGGCATAGCTGATTGCGGCAAGCCCTGAAGGAGAGATCGTTTGTCCGGCAGGGATCTGATAACGGGTAAGGCTTCCCGGGGAGTCGCTGAGATACCATCCGGAGAGATTTATGGCTGAAGCGCCTGGGTTATAGATTTCCACGAAGCCGTCGGCAGTCGGCAGGACTTCATTGATGAGTAGGCTAGGGTTTGAGGGAGCGGAAATACTCAACCGAGCACCGAAAACGCAATCGGAGCTTCCGGAATTGGTTTGATGGACCTCGGCGCTGAGGATGTTGGTTCCCTCTACAAGTGCGGAGCCGTTATTGGTAACAACTGCAAGTTCTTCAGAGGCATTTCCGACAGTCCGGGTTGCGGTAGTTTTCCATCCAGCATCTGCGTTCGCTCCGACTCCACCAAGAGGAGCTCCGTTTAAATAGAAAAAGACCCCATCGTCAGTGATAGAATCAATCGTAATATTAGCCCCCGCGGTGGGACCGTTGTAGGTAAACTCTTTTCTAAAATAATAGGTGATATGGTTATCTTCGTCGCTGCTATTGAGGAGTGGTGTTTGAATTCCGGGCGCGGGCAGAGCTGAATTTTCAAAACCATAAAGGCCGCCGTCGTTGCCTGCGTCATTTTCGCGGGTCCATCCGGCATGGGAGAAATTGTAACCAGGAAGGTCCCAGTTGGTGCCAAGATCGAGATTTTGGTCATTAAAATCCCATTTGTCTCCGTAGTTCACGAAGGGGATTCCGATGCTGAGATTAACTTCAGGGTTGGGGAAAGGTTCTTCGGCGCTCAGTGGGGTCGAGAATCCAGGAGTTGGGGGCGCAGAAGTCCAAACTTGGTAGTCGTCGATAGCGAAGCTGTCATCGGCAAGAATGAGGCTGTGACCCGCGCCATCAGATGCCAGTGGCCAAGGATGCCGGTCTTCATATCGGAAGCTGCAGCGAATAGTTCCATTTTTATCCGCGAGGGTAACGCGCTCGCCTCCATTGCTTAGCCTTCCGGACCAAGGACCGAAAACGCGAATTGAATTGGGAACATTGTAAGTAGCCCGGAAGGTTGCGGGATCGGTGTCGCAGAGAATGATGCGTTCGAAGGCTTTCAAAAAAGAATCAAGTGCGGGCCCCGAAGCGAAATCTGGAAAGGTAAATGATGCTCCGTCGGTCAATTCCCATTGTGCGATGTCAAATGGGGTCGCAGTCAGATTCTGAACTTCAATAAATTCATGGCCCCCAGCTGGAGGATGATACATGACCTCACTAAAGACAATCTGTTCAGCGTGAGACACCGCTGACAGTAAGAAAAGGCTAAGGAAAATCTGCTTAGATAACTTCATAAGTTGTTTGGAGCAAGCCCGCCTCAGAACCTTCGGCAGGGGGAACTATAGTCCAGATATACTGATTTTTTCAAGATATAATGGCTGATTCGAAGTATTCTTATGAAAGGACGACCTCTATCCAGATTCGACCATGGTTGAATCGTTCTTATCAATAGATCAGTGATTTATGGAAATTCCTGGTGTGAATCGTCCATGATGAACGTCTTAGCAATTTTTCAGACAACTAGAACTGGACTCTTACCTGTTGATCTCAAAGGGGCGCTCAAGTGAACGGTGAAAAGAAGCTACGGTTTAGTGGTCACCGTCCTCGTGGAGAATTTTTTGATAGAAATCCACTAAAGATTTAGCTTCGCGCTGAATCGTGAAGTGCTTCTCGACGTGCTCCCGTCCAGCACTTCCCATTACCTCGAGATCTGTATCGAGGAGCTTTTCAAGGCTTGCTTGAGTTGCTTCCAGATCATCGACCGGAACCGTAAAGCCGTGAAGGCCTTCGGTAATAATATCCTGCCAAGCTCCTGCGTGCGATGCTAAAACCGCACAGCCACTTGCCATAGCTTCTAGCACGGTCAGGCCAAATCCTTCGTTTCGGGAAAGAGCTGCTACAATTGACATCCCTTGGAAAAGACCAGGCAGAGCGTTGCTGGGCTTTTTTCCATGAAAAATGATCCTCTTTGAAAGCCCGGCTTTTTCAATTTTAGCCTGAAGTGTATTTTGGTAATCACGAAACTTGGGGGTGGTTTCTCCAACAATGATGACGGTGGGTTTAGGATTATTTTTGAGCACGTGGATGGCGCTATCAACGAGGATATCGATTCCTTTGGAGGGCCGGACGCGGCCAAAGATCCCAATTCCAAATTCACCTGGGAACCCGAGTGCTTCCCAAGCTTTTTGTTTGTCGATCGGAGGTTGGTAGCGTTCTAAATCGATACCATGTGGGATCACGATATTAGCGGGAGTCTCTAGGTAGGAATTTGCAGCCGAGCATGTCGTGATGATGCCGTCCATCTGCGATATCAGCCAGCGGGTAAATCGGGTGTGATGGCGCTGAGCGGTTGAGGTGAAGATGATTTTGATTTTAGCGCCAAGCTTGCGAGCAGCGAGAGCCTGAATCATTTCATTATTTCGGCGAGCGTGGAAAATCCGGATTCGATCTCTGAGTAGAACGAAATCCCAGAACCGAATGGTCGAAGTGCCGGATGGAAGGTGGTGACGGCCCATGACAGCAAGCGGCATGAGTTTTCGGACTTCTGGAAGCGTCTGGAGCATCGTCGAAGTGACGCCAGAAAAGCGCTTGTTCGAGTTCCCGAGAATGAGCTGAGCAACCTCCATCTAATCGAGCTCTGTGGGGTCGTGTGATCGCGTTGCAAGGCACAATCCGATAGTTCCAATGAGAAGTAGGTAGCTTGCAAGGAGTTCAAGATAAGCCTCGACTGTTTGAGGAACGTCGGGGTGATAGTTTTCGCCGAGGGATGCCTTCCAGAGCAGGGAGGTGCCTAGAAAACGAGCGAGAACAAAGATGAGCATGAATGCAGAGGCGAAGAACCCGGCAGCAGGCCGTGACACGAATTCATTGATAAACGCGCCGAGGTGTTTTCGATGGTTTTTAAATTTGATAAGAGAGTAAATTCCGAGCGGGACAAAAAACCATTCGACAGCGAAGTGGGTGGTTCGTTCAATTAAATCATCTCCTTCTCCAAGCGCGGAGCTAAGTGTGACGGCACCCATGATTTGGTAGAATGGCCCAACTTTTCCTGCTGGATGAGCAGCTCCAAACCAGAAGGCAGAAGTGGTAAGGAGCAGCACCAATTGCAGGCCCTCGACTATGCCTTCTTCAGTAGGGAGATTGGGTTTATCGGGCAACCACGCCGGGAACAAAATCGCAAAAGAACCGGCGAGAACTAAAGCCGTCGAAACGAGAGTTTGTTTCCAAGTTTTTTCAGGTGCCTCTTTCACGCAGTGGTAATCTCGCTGATGGTGGTAGTACTGGCAAGGTTATCGTTTCAGTAAGAAGCTAGTAATCAACCGAGAGTAGGGTGAGACCATCCGGTGGGGCGCAGAGGGGCGATTTTTGCTCACTTGGTCGGTTGACGAGGTCATAAAGATCATCCTGTCGAAGGTAGCCTTGCGCGGCTTGGACTGCTCCTCCCATGAGGAGACGAACCATTTTATAGAGGAAGCCATTCCCGGTGAAGGTAATCAGGTAACCTTTCTCGATTTGTTTGAAATCAGCGCGGGCGATTTTTCGGATGTAGTCTGTTTTTTCTGTTTCGTTACCGCGTTTTGCGGCGAAGGAACGAAAATCGTGGGTTCCCCGGTAAAATGAGAGAGCCTCCTCAAGATCGACCGGATTGAGTTGTCTGGGGATATGCCAAGCGCGTTTCGCGAGGAAGGGGGGAAGGATGGGGGAGAGGCAAAGTCGATAGGTATAGGTCTTCGAGCGGGCCGAGAAACGGGCATGGAATTCATCAGGAGCCTCTGCGCACTCCATGATTCGGATTTCGGAAGGGAGCTTTGCGTTGAGAGCGGGAACCCAATTAAAGGGATTCATAGTTAGGTGTTCTGGCGCATCAAAATGTGCCACTTGTCCAAGCGCGTGAACTCCGGCATCGGTCCGGCCGGACCCATGTAAACGGATTTTTTCTTTGGCTACCTCCGCGAGAGCTTCTTCGATGCGCCCTTGAATAGTGTCAGCATTGGGCTGGATTTGCCACCCACCAAAGCGGGTGCCGTCGTAAGCGATGGTGAGTTTGAGGAGCATGAGTAGCCTTTGAGCTTGGCCCAAAACGCCCTTGCGGA
>DIHU01000219.1:0-21831 GCA_002420315.1 Akkermansiaceae bacterium UBA5688 | reverse complement strand
GGTTTCAATCAGATTTGCCCTTGTTTCTTTAGGATGGCTCCATTAGCACGGACGTCCCACGGGATCCGTTCTTGTAGGAACCATTATGATGTCAGCACTCCATAAATTGGTCACTTCCGAGTCGGTCATTCTCGAACTCTCCGAGACTGATCACGAGGAGGTAGTACTTGAGATGATCGGTCATCTCTCTAAAATAGGGAAGGTTTCTTCCGGTGATTGCTACTGTGTGGGCAATGCAGTTCTTGAGCGCGAGTCTCACATTAGCACTGGCCTGGGTTCCGGAGTGGCCATACCTCATGCCAAAGTAAAGGGGCTTAAGGAGACCCTCGTCGTGTTTGGGCGCTCTTCAGAAGGAATTGATTTTGATTGTCCGGACAATGTTCCTTCGAATCTTATATTTCTGATGCTGGTTCCCGAGGATCAGGGTGCTAAACATCTCCAATTACTCGCGGAGTTGGCTCGATTTTTTCGCAAGGCAGATCGGCGCAAGGCGCTAATAGAAGCGACCACTGCCGAGGAAATCTGTCAGATCTTTGATTCAGCTGTCCCCGCCTAAACTTTCAGATATGACCATTCCCGAAATTCTCCGTGAGAAAGTTCTAACTGCCCTCGAGTCCCTCGAGGTAGTAGTTCCCGATCCCGCCCGAGTCCAAGTGACCAAGGCCGCGGATCTTCGTTTCGGTGACTTCCAGAGTAATATTGCAATGATGTTGGCGAAGGGGCTTGGGAAAAATCCTCGTGAGTTTGCTGAAGACTTATCGGGTCGGATCGCGGCGGAGGGGCTTTGCGAGATTTCGATCGCGGGTCCGGGCTTTTTGAATTTCACCTTAAAGGCAGAGGCTTGGGCGGTTTTGGCACGATCCCAGTGGGAGTCCGACGATTTGTCTGTTTCGCAAGTTAAAGCACCGCAAACTATAATCGTCGATTTTTCGGCGCCCAATGTTGCAAAGCCCATGCATGTTGGACATATTCGCTCGACCATTATTGGTGAATGTCTCTCGCGGGTGGCCACTAAGATTGGTCACAAGGTCATCAAGGATAATCACATTGGCGACTGGGGCACTCAGTTTGGAATGGTAACCTGGGCTTGGAAAAAAGGGGTCGATGAAGAGAGGTTGGAAACCGAACCATTGCAGGAATTACTCCGGCTTTATCGAACTGCTTCGGATGCTTCCAAGGAAGACGTGGGGACGAAAGAAGAGTGTCGTGCCGAATTGGTAAAGCTTCAGAAGGGTGATCCTGAGAATAAGGCGATTTGGGAACGTTGTCTGGCGCTTTCTCGGAAGGGGCTCAATCAGATCTATGATCGGCTTGATGTGAGTTTTGATCATTGGATGGGCGAGAGTGCCTACAATGATGATTTGGCGCCCTTAGTTGAGCAGCTCATCGCGGATGATTTGGCTCGTGAAAGTGATGGAGCGATCTGCATTTTTTCTAATGAGACAGGAAAGCCAAAGCATGATCCTTTCAAGATCAATCGCGATGGTGTGTGGCAGGATTTCCCGATGATGATCAGGAAGAGTGATGGGGCTTTCAACTACGCGACAACCGATATTGCGACCGTCCAACATCGTGTGAAGGAGTGGAATGCTAATCATATTTGGTATGTCGTAGACTTCCGTCAAGGAGGCCACTTTTCCCAGCTATTCGATACTTCAAAACGTCTAGGTCATGAAGAGGTTAATCTGGTGCATGTCGCCTTCGGAACTATCCTGGGAAAGGACGGTAAGCCATTGAAAACCCGCGCTGGTGATTTACCGCAGCTCGAAGATGTTTTAAATGATGCCGTGAAAGCCGCGCAAATCGTGGTGGACGAAAAAAGTCATCTTGAAACCGCTGAGGAGAAGGCCGCGCTTGCGGAGCTGATTGGCGTAAATTCTGTAAAGTTCACCGAGCTCTCTCACCATCGCATGTCCGACTATGTGTTCGATCTTGATAAAATGGTTGCGCTCGAAGGAGATACCGCGCCTTACCTTCTTTACAGTTACGTTCGGTCGCGTTCGATTTTCCGGAAGCTCGACGGCGAAGTGGAATTAAGGGGAGATAGCCTACATCTTACGGAAAAAGCTGAAATTCATCTAGTTCGAATGTTAACCCGTTACAGTGATCAAGTGCACCAAGTTGTTGAAGATTATCGCCCAAATTCATTGGCGACTTATCTTTTAGAGCTAGCCCGAGCTTTTCACTCCTTTTTTGAGGCGTGTCCGGTTCTAAAGTCCGAAGGGCAGACTCGAGAAAGCCGTTTAATTCTCTGCGATCTGACTTCGCGAGTCCTTAAGGATGGTTTAAACTTATTAGCGATTCCAGTCCCCGAGCGGATGTAAGTGATGAAAAATTTGGTTGTCATAAAAATCGGCACGGGTGTTTTGACCCGCCAAAATGGGACTCTTGATGGAGCTTCCCTAGTTCGCCTTGCGACAGCTGTCGCCGAAATTAAGGCTCAGGGTTATCCTTGTGTCATGGTTTCATCTGGGGCCGTTGGAGCGGGCGTAAGTTCACTCAATTTGACGGCATATCCTGATGATGTTGAAACTCGCCAGGCAGCGGCCGCTATTGGTCAGGCTCGTCTCATGCAGCGGTATCAAACGATCTTTGAGCAATTCGGTTTGGATGTGGCTCAGCTTCTTTTGACAGGTTCTGATTTAGAAGAGAATCGCGATCGGATTTCTGCGACGATGCATCGTCTTCTGGAAGAGGGTGATATCATTCCCATCGTCAATGAAAATGACTCGGTGGCTATTGAGGAGCTGCGGGTAGGTGATAATGACATGCTTTCGGCAAGGGTTGCTGAGTTTTTGAATGCTAGCCAATTGATTCTCTTGACCACGGTGGACGGACTTCTTGATTCGGAGAATCAGCTCATTGAAAATGTGGAAGATCTCTCCAAGGTTGCTGGATTGGTAAGAGCGGAGAGTGGTAAATTTTCGATTGGTGGGATGGTTTCAAAGTTGCAAGCGGTCAATTATGCTACTCAAGCGGGAATTGGAGTCGTGGTTGCCAATGGTCGACGCCCGGAACAGCTTTCGGAGCTGGTCAAGGGTAAGGGGCGTTCTACTCGGTTTAAGATCTCTAGTTCAGCAACTTCCCAGGACCAACTTTGATTAAGCGCTAAAAGCACGGTTTCTTAAAAAACTTAATTGTTTTGGAGCGTATTGTCTTTGCCTCGGAGTGAGATAAGGCGATGGCCATTTTATCCTTTGATGTTCTAAAATTGCCTGCTTTTCAAAAAAACGACTTGTCAAATTACCATTTTTATGGTGCAAATAAAAAAGTAACAGTTTCTAAAAAATCCATGTATAAAATTACGACATTGTCATTTCTCTCGGGCATAATTGCCGCATCTGGCTCTCTTATCGCGTATTACCCACTTGATGGCGACTTCGTGGATGCATCTGGTAACGGAAACGATGGTGTAATGTTGGGTGGAGTCAGCTACGGCGGTGGTGCCGGTGCCATTGGCGGGGGACAATCTGCTGTCTTTGACGGTGCTGCGGGCACCTATGGAAGTATTGAAGGAGGCTTGCAGCTGGTAAGAAACGAAACTTTCTCGGTCGCAATGTGGGTCAATGCTGATGGCACAGCCAACCGTGATAAGCGTATTTTTTCTGAGGGAACATCTACAAACAACAACCCTCTTTTTAATGTGGGAACAGCCAACAATGCTAATGATGGTACCGTTGATATCTACATTCGAAATGGGGCTTCCTTAAATCACCCACGTTCTACTGGCGAGGCTTTTGATGGGACTTGGCACCACGTTGCATTTAGTGGTGGATCTGACGGTCTGCTCGACCTTTACATAGACGGCGCCTTTGACACGACTTTTGACTATTCCGCAATCCCAGCATTCGGAGAGCTTAATACGACCACAATTGGTGGTATTCTCAGAGGATCAGATTGTTGTAACTTTAATGGATCTATTGACGATGTGAGCTTCTGGGATTCAGATCTTACTACGGGAGAAATTTCAGCTCTTGCAGGTGGCGCGAGTGCGACTTCGCTTTCCGGAATTCCTGAGCCTACTTCGGCAGTCTTGTGCCTGACTGGACTCATTTTTGCTCTGCGTCGCCGGCGCTAGGCTCGTTGAGGTTTCGAGAATTCGTCAAGAAACTCAACTAATCTTCTACGAGTCGGTAACCTAAGGGACCGGCTCGTTTTTTGTCTGCTAATAAAATTATTATGAATTACCAAACACTCGCCTGTTGGAGACCTATTCTCGCCGGATCTCTTGCTCTCCTGCCATTTTGCGCACAATCTGAACTCGTTGGCTACTACAAGCTCGATGGAAATTTCGACGATTCTTCCGGAAATGGAAATACCGGAGAATTGTTTGGTGGAGCTTCCTATGTTCCTGAATCTCCCACGGCTCTAGGAGGTGGACAATCTGTTCTTTTTGATGGTCAGCCTGGCACCTATGGAGCGATCAATCCTTCTCCGAAAGAAGGGCTCTCTATCACGGCCCAACCTTTCCACAGCGTCTCAATGTGGGTAAAAGCAGATGGGCTCCAAAATCGAGATAAAAGAATTTTTTCTGAAGCCCAGTCCGCGAATAATAATCCTCTATTTAACGTTGGGACAGCCAACAATGCCGACAATGGCACTGTTGACATCTACATTCGTGCCGGGGCTTCATTAAACCATCCCCGCTCGATCGGAATCGCCTTTGATGACACCTGGCACCATGTTGCGTGGACTGCCCAAGGGAAGGTCATGGACCTCTATATAGACGGAGTCTTCGATAGCCAATTTGACTATAATGCCATTAATGACTTCATCCCGACTACAACGACAATTGGGGGGATTCTCCGAGGAAGCGATTGTTGTAACTATTTTGGTAACATCGACGAGGTCGCTATTTGGGATTCTATTCTTAGCGCTGACGATATTGCTTCACTGGCAGAGGGCACATCTGCGGATGAACTCACTGGAGTAAAACCAAATCTAGACCTCGATGATGATGGCCTTCCCAACAAGTGGGAAGTAGAAAACGGGCTAGATCCAAACGACAATGGCGCCGTTGATCCAAAGAATGGAGCCAATGGTGATCCGGATAACGATCAGCTTACAAACGCTGATGAATTCGCCAATGGAAGTAACCCTAACGATGCGGATACCGATTCGGACGAAGTCAAAGATGCTCAAGAAATTGCACTTGGGACCGATATTCTTGATCCCGATTCTGACGGTGATGGTCTACTCGATGGAGATGAGGTGACTCGAGGAACCAACCCCCTTGCAGCTGATACTGATGGTGATGGCATCACCGACAACGGTGAAGTCTTGGCTGGTACTGATCCTAAAGACCCTAAAAGCTTCCCTGCAGAGGATGATTCTCTGGCGGCCTACTGGCCCCTTGATTCTACCGATGGAACTACCACTCCTGATCTAGGGCCATACGGATACGATCTCGAATTACGCAATATGGATGCCACGAATTTTGTCACTAGCGAGGGACGGGCTGCAGTCTCTTTTGATGGCATCGAAGATTTTCTGGTAAGAAAAAGCAATGCGAACGACATCTTACCGATTACAAAAAATGCGGCATTTACGATTTCGATGTGGATCAAAGCCGCTGGGGCTGGTCAAAATGATCGGCGTTTTTTCTCGGAGAGCTCTGAATTCAGCAATGACCCCTTGTTCAATATTGGAACCCGTAACAATGGATCTGATAATACAGTAGACATTTACTTGAGAGACGGCGGAAGCCCCAATCATCAGTTCTCAACTACTGAGCCGTTCGATGACACATGGCACCATATTGCCTACACTCATGATGACACTACAATGACCATTCAACTGTATGTTGATGGAGTTCTGGATCGAGATAATTGGACTTTTAAAGATATCGTCTCTCCTGATGTGAATTACACTACAATTGGGGCAATTTTGAGAGCCAATCCATCTCATTGGGCACAGGGTTTAGTGGATGAAGTCTCTCTTTGGTCATCGGTCCTCCCAGCGACGATAATTGCGGAATTAGCCTCCGGGGCGACTCCAATAGAAGTTACTGGAGGAGGAACTATTTTCGGGATCACCTCTGTAGACCGCCAAGAAAATGGTAACGTTTCGTTAACTTGGAACTCACGTCCCAACACGGCTTATATTCTTGAGGCAAGTCTCGATCTTGCGAATTGGGTCGAGATCGATGATGGCGTTCAGTCTCAAGGGGAGGAGACGATCTATGTCTTTCCTTCCGGTGTGCCTGGTCTAGACACCGATATTGAGTCCCGAATATTTTTCCGGATACGGAAATGATCAGAGGGTAAAATCCATTTTTATCCCGCGTCTTTGAAAAGGTGTGGGATTTTTATTTTACAACTGCTCGCAATCTCAAAAATTGTGAGGCGATCGATTCTTTTGGCGAAAGAGTTACTCGTATTTTACCATGAGAATCTTCCTCGCGAGAAACTCTGACTCCTTTCGCTGATAGCGGTTTCCAGTTTCTAAGGTCTTCCGAAACCTCTGCGATTAGCGCTACGTCTTCGGCTGCGGAGTTCTCAAGATAGGAAAATCTTATTTGGTGATCAAATCGTTGCACTAAGAGAGGACCTGACTGATTGGAGTCTTGGTCAGAAGTTCCCATGGCATATTCGAGAAGTGCTGGGATAAGGTCTCCATCAGAATCCTCGGATGGATTACCCGTAAATCGAGTTGCGTCTGTTTTCCCTGGGTTACCACCTGAAAATCTACTACTTCTCCAGTTTTGTTCTTTGCTATGATCGGGTGAAGATTCTGGATATTTCAGGGTCAGTGAAGGTCCCTCACCATCTGCTCCTTGAGGCCAACCAGCATCGTCAGAATAAGAAAAATCTCGGATGATCTGTCCGGATTGATCTACAAGAAGCAGGCGTTCTCCACCGTTACTGAGATTACCTGAAAATTCTCCTACGACCGTGATTTCTTCACCGTGTTTTTGATGGAATGCATTAAGATCCTTTACCAAGACCAGGCGTTTTCTAGGAAGTAGATCTATACCGTAAGAAAACTCAAATTGAATTCCCTCGATGAATTTTATTCCACCTAAGTGTAATCGCTCAGTTGATGAAATATTCATCAACTCGATATAGTCGTAATCACTCGCTTCCCCGGCATGATACATGATTTCCGAAATCACGAGAGTCTCTGATGACGCAGGAACTCCTACCGCAAAAACTGCTTCGGTCAGAGCTGACCATTGATTACCCATGAGGCTGCGCGCTTTGAGTGTGCCACTGGATGTAATCGTAACCTGATCTTTGTAACGCAGTGCGGAAGGGGCCAGCAATTCACTTCCTCCGCCAATTAATTGGGAAGATATTAGGAAATCACTGCTATTAACCCCATCGTTCAGTCCGTGAATCGAAAGAAGATTTCCGCCGACCTTGAGCTGATCAAGGTGTGGCGAAATATCAAATGATGCTTGCTCTACCGCAAGATTGTCTTGATGGCCGCGGACCGCGCCGGAGTTCCAGCTGAGGTCTGAAGGGGCATTCGCCGACGCAATTTGAACACCATTAAGATATGCGACAAATCCATCATCATATCTCATTTTTAGATTAAGCGATCCGGTAGCTGACAATTGATCGGCCGAGAGCTCAAAAGGGATTCGAATGAGAGCCGATCTGCCGACACCCATCATTTTGGGAACAGTTGTGCCGATCAAACCATGGTAAACTGAAGGAGCCAATTCGTAGCCGACCCCTCCTCGGCCGCCCACCCAGGATGAATCGTCAAAATTAAGCTGACGCCAGCTCTCTTCGAATATTGTTGGTTCAGAAACCACAAACCTTGTTGGGTCTGACTCATCTAGAAGGATCGTTTCTGAAATTTTTCCTCCGCCGATCCGAGGGTCGCTGCCGTCTAGAGTGTAGTAAATTCTAGCCTCGCTTGGAGCGCTTATCTTTAATGGAAAACCTTCTTCGACTAATCCTCCAAACTGGCTCAACTCCGGAGCATCAATTTTTGGATAGAGATCCTGACCTCTGAATTGTTCTAGAACTATAGCCGAGCGCCTCGGAAACCAATTCTCTAACAAATCATTGCGAGTGATCTGAAAATCTACAGAAACAGTATAGGGAGTTGATCTTCGGTAATCTCCCCAACGAGCAGACTCAGCGATCAATGCAGTTTCGATATCACTAGTTAGGTTCATCCATAAATCTGCCGGGACGTTTCTTTCAGGGTGGGAAAGATCCCATGTCGGGTTGTCAGGATTAACATATAAGACGCCCCCATTAAAAAATGCTCGATGGAGACGGTCGGCAAAGAGGAGGCGGTATTCTGGATTCGACATGAGAGCATGGTGAAATTTTGTCGGTGAATCGTTGACTCTGCGATTAGGTTGGGTGTGGTCTAAATTGACAGAATTTTTCATCCCATGTTCGTTATCCCAGTCAAAGAAACGCCATCCTCCACTCGACCCAGTTCTGTCATAGCCCATGTAAAAATTCCCGGGCCAATCGTCCGCTGCCGCATACATATTGTGGATCATGTAATCGATCATCATTTCCAGATCAATCAGCTCAGCGAGCTCTTGGAATGCGGAGAAATCTGAGAGGTCACGATAACCTGCACTCCAATTCATCGGATCTACTTGAATCTTTGCTAGAAGTTCAAGGTAGGATGCCTGATTGCCATCGAGGACCTCCTCGTGATTTTTGATGATGTCCCAATTTTTTTTCGTCCCACCATATCGTGCTTCGCCATGACTGCTATCTGGTCTTTCCGTAGGGTTATAGACTCCCCAATAAAGACCATTGATGAATAAATGCACCCAGTTCCCATCAGGAGATTCGTGCCCCATACGGCGGTGAGTTTCGCGGGCCCAAGTGTCACGGACAAATTGTCCTCTCCGATTTTTGGACGAGCGATAAACCCAAGCATCTTGGGAATTTGAGCGTAAAACAAGCGTATCAAATTCTTGAGCGCCCTCTGGGCCGAACCATGGATAGCGTAGTTTTGAATTACCGTATTGTTTGCGAAATGCGAGGCGTAGAGAATGTTTCGGATTGGCAGTGGTATTGCGCGATGAGTTTCCCTGAATCCTGACGCCACAATCAATCTGAAGAGGTCTGCCCTCCAGTCCGAGTGGGAAAATTAGCTCCGCTGAACACGCTTTTTCCCAAGCGCTCCCTCGGGCCGTGCTATTTGCATAGATTCCTCTTGCTGGATCGAACCAATCATTCACATCCATGACAAGAGAGAGAGCAGGGAGTTTCTGGAGGGCGCTTCGTATGATTTTCTTAGCTTCGCTAGCCTCCAAATTAGGATCTCCAGCAATCAAAGCAAGATCACGGGGATCTTGGTCCATGCCGTAGTCAGCCCCGGTCCATGATAAAGAAAATCCTGGAGGATTGGACGGTTGATCCACGATGTCTATTGGAAATAGGTAGGTATGCGTATCCACGCCACTTGAGAGATAGCCTTCCCGAAAGGCGGCAGCCCTTAAAGTGGTGGTTCCTGAGATTTTGATTCCGGTTTTTGATGAGTAAAGAAGTCCTGTATTTGCGGTGGGTTGAGATCCGTCGAGGGTATAGCGAATGATCGCTTCTTCTTGGGCTTCAATTACCACATCGATAGGAGAATTATAGAATCCTCGGTTTGGATGAAATGAGGTATCACTCACGAACCCCAAGACTGCCTCACTGCTATTACGTTGACTAGGGGTAGGGACTAAAAGGTATCTGGGTTTCTTTTCCTCTTCCTCTCCCAAAGCATAACCAAAGCTGACATCTTTTTTTTGGGGGGGATAGGATGAAAATTCACTTACTATCTCGAAGCCCTCTTCGCCTCTTCGCTTCAAGAGGGCCAAGTTCCCTCCCCCTTTTTGAATCGTAAAATCGGTATGGAGTTGCCCTTCGGTGGTTCCCTTCCCCTCACCAGTGGCAAAGATTAAAAGATGTTCATTAGCACCAAGAAGAACACGGGGGAATATCCAAGGATCTTGATAGTCGGATGATGCGCTGAGCGCCCACCCGGAGAGATCAACGACTTCAGAGGTCGGATTCCAAATCTCAATCCAATCTGGTGAAGCTCCAGTGTCATCAATCAAGGCGGCCTCATTTGAAGCCATAAATTCGCTAATAAGCACTTCGTCCAAAATAACTGGAGGGGCAGTTGTGATCTCCCTGAGCTGATAGGCATTCATAAACTGGGAGCCGGTATCAGCATCAAAAGTTAGGGTTTGGATCGCTGAGTCAGCAGTAAATGTTCCTGTTGCGACAAGAGGCACACCTCTCTCATTGACGACTGTTTCGCCACCTAGTTCATCCCGAATGGTCAGACTTCGATTTACAGAATTATGATAGTAAAAGAATTGGACTTGATACCTTTGGCCTTTCACGAGAGCAGTCAAATTGGCGGTCTGGGGGTCGGCGCCACTTCGGTAGGCAATCGTGTCGAACAGTTCGTTAATGCCCGCACCATCCCGTTTACCGCTTTCGCCAGTGTTATAATTCAGGCCGATCAAACGAGCAGGAGAGTCACCAGAGGTAAAGTCAATTGGTGTAAATTGAACTCCATTGATACTTGGGGATTTGACCGCCCCATTTCCAAAGTTGCAGGCTTCGATTAAGTGACCTGAATTACGAACAACTTCAGCAGTATCAGAAGCCCCAACTTCCCATGAAAGGCGGGCCCCTTGGCAATAAAACAAGGAACTCGAAATCATCATTGAACTTAGAAGAGCGGATCGATGAACTGACACGACAATGAGAAACTATTGCTACTAAAAAGATAAATCTATCTCGAATCTTACCGGAGTGATTTGTCTCGATAACAACTTCACCATGGACTCGGTCAGTTGGCACTTCACTTTGGGCAAGTGCGAAGGCACTCTTAGACCATGACGAAAGCAGAAAAGTCCTTCTTGTTTGATCTTCTTGAAACTCCAAGTCCGACTGGTTTTGAAATGCCTGGCCAGAAGGTTTGGGCCAAGTATGTTAGCCGTTTTGCAGATTCTGTAGAATGTGATGCCTACGGTTCGACTTGGGCGACCTTGAAGGGAACTTCAAAGGGAGTGGTGATGTTGGAGGCTCACGCGGATGAGATTGGCTATATGATCAAACACATCACGGATGATGGCTTTCTTTACCTCGACCGTGTGGGTGGAAGTGATTCGGCTACAGGGCGGGGGAGGAGAATTCAAATCATGGGTGATAAGGGAATCGTCCCGGGCATCATTGGGAATACTGCTATTCATCTGCGCCGAGATTCGCTTGGTTCCGAGAAAGCTCCCAAGATCCACGAGTTGTGGGTGGATGTCGGTGCTTCGTCACCAGAAGATATTTTAAAATTGGGTTTACGCGTTGGGCATCCAGCTGTTTATGCCGATGGGCCCACTGAATTAGGCAAAGACCGGGTTGTGAGTCGAGCGGTTGATAATCGAATCGGTGGATTTATGATTGCTCAGGTGATGAAGAAGTTAGCGTCGTCGAAGAATAAGCCGGCTTTCACTGTGGTCTGCCTGAATGCGGTGCAGGAAGAAATCGGAGGCTTTGGCGCGGCAATGGCAACCCACCGGATCCAACCGGATGTTTGTCTGTGCACAGATGTGACGCATGCGACGGATACCCCTGGACTGAGTGCCCCAATGTATGGGAAGGTCAATCTTGGAGGAGGTCCGACTGTGACTCATGGTTCCGCGAGTCATCCGTTAGTGGTTGAGAGACTGCTTCAGGTGGCAAAGAAAAAGAAGATTGAAATACAGCATGAAGCAGCGAGCCGGTTCACAGGAACAGATACTGATACGATTTTCCAATCGCGAGATGGAGTTCCTAGCGCTTTGGTTTCATTGCCCCTTCGGTGCATGCATTCGGTCATCGAAATGGCTGCTTATTCGGATGTAGATGCGACGACAAATTTGATGACAGGGTTTGTTGAGAGCCTTAAAAAGGGGGAAATCTTTCATCAATCTTTAAAGTGAATTGATTTTTCAGGTGACTGATCTGCGCCAACTGTTCTAATCAATGGAATGAAAAAACGTCGAGGACGCAGGGGTTTTTGGTGGTGGTCTTGGCTTCTTATCGCCCTGACAATCGGAGGGATCGTCGGCGGCTTTTTCTATGGGAAGAAGAAGTGGGATGAGGCCCCAAAGGAATACCTAGCCTATGCCGCCCTCTCATTTCACGTGCGTGATGCTTTTATGTCGGCCGGATCCACTGGGCTGGTGGACGCTAATGAGTCCGAGGTGCTCCGAAATGTAAAATCAGAACCATCCTTGAGAGGAATCGCCCTGAATCTGGACTTCGCCAATCAGTGGGGAGTGAACCAAGATGAAGCGGTCATAAGATTACGTAGAAGTCTTGATTTGGATTTGGATCAAGCGACTGATCAGTTGACCGTGTCAGCACGTTTGGATGATTCTCAGGATGCTGCGGATTTTGCAAATGCGGTTGCGGCCGAAATACCAAATCTGATCAAACGACTTGATGAGAAGAATAAAAAAGAGGTTATGGAGCAGTTTTCTAAAGAGGCTCAACCTCTTGTCGATAAAGAGGTGACTGCGAAAGCGAAGCTGAAAGATTCGCTGGCAGCCAAAGGTGTGAAGCTTGAACCGGGTCCAGGTGTAGATCTTGGGGATTACCTCTACATTCCGGAGGTTCTTGATGCCAAATTGGAGTGGGATTCGAGCAGTGAGGCTTTAAAAGTAATGTATGAAGATCAGGCAAAGTATCGCAATTATTGGTCAAAAAGCGTCAGGCCGTCTTTTGTGATGGCCAAAGCTATCGCGCCACCATCCTTTGTGGGACCGAATCTCCAGCCTTTCCAGACAAGATGGTCTGTTTATGGCATGACATTGGGGCTGATCGCGGGTTCCCTTTTGATGCTCATTTGCTGGAAGTTGTTTCCCTAAATTACTGGGTTAATTCAAATAGACCGGGGCTTGTATCCGAGGACTTGTGGTGCAAAGGTTACGGGAGTGCGCGGAATAGTTACATTTTTCTTAGCGGCTTCCTTGAGGGTTTTCTCTGGAGAACCGTCCGAAGTCGCTCTTGAATTTTTACGTGGATTTGACGGTAAATTATCTAAGACCGAGATTTCTTCTAGCCTCGCAATTTCACCTTTTTGTGGTCCTAAGAAAAGGACTCGTATTCTCGAGCTCTGGGAGGCTCGTGCGTCGTGGAAACAGAAGGGGAATTTCTCCTTCCTACCTCTCCGCGAGAAGGTAGACAGTGATCTCTCGGCGGTTTTAATCGGGGCGACTTCGCCAAATGGGCCGGATGTGAGCATGGTTATTTCACTAGGTGTGGTGAAGAAAGAAGGGGGATGGAAAGTTGCGCCCGTGGAGGGAAGTTTTGAAAATACCGGGTTAGGCTTTGAGGCGGACCTTAAAAGTCGGGTGCGTGATCTGGAAAACTGGATGGCCCTTGAGCGGACTTCTGAGATGACTATTTTGCTTCGTTCAGAGATGGAGAAATTTCGGAAAAAAATGGAAGGTGCAGTTTCGCCCGAGGATCTTACGGCTAATGATGCTAAGCAGGCTATGCAAGAGTTTTTGAATGCAGCTGAAGCAGGAAAGACCGATGCTATGATCGTTTGGCAGGGATTCCTCGAACGGGAGTCTTTGCCGGAAAGGAATTGGGAAATGAATTTGAAAGCCACCCGGAAGGGCATGGTTAATCAAGACAAGCAGAGGGTTTGGCGATTGCTCACTTCCCAGAAGGTGATGAAAGTCATTATTTCTAACGAGAAAAATGAAAGAGAGGCTCATGCCGAAGACCTTCTTAACTTCAACCCGGAGAGTGTAGAAAGAGAGGTTGAATTTTTGGTGGGTTTTCTCTCGAGTTTCGAGATTGAAGGCGAACGTTTGAATCCCATTCGATTCCGACTGAACAAGACGGATAAGGGGTGGCGCGTTTCTTTACCGGCTTTCTTCGCGTATGCTGACCAGGAGAGTCGTGCGTTTCGAACAGCAAAAAACGATGAGTCTGATTGGAAAGATCGTGAACTCGTGAAGAAAATGTTTCAGGTTTTTGAGGAGCAGAATCAGGTAGTGAGGGCGAAAAACCCGGAGGCCCTGCTAAAGTCGATCATTGGAGACCTCAAAACCCAAAACCTAGATTCTTTTCTTCAAAGTCATTATCGAGAGGAAGAAAAAGCGGTAAAGGAAGGAGAAAAGCCCGCTGATGATGGAGGCGATCTGCTCCAGCGTAACATAAATGGTCGCCGTGGAAACCCGTTTGATGATCGTCGCGCGGGGCGCTACATTTTAGCTGTAAAATGGTGGGGATTTTCACTGAAATTTGCCGATCCGGTTTCTGCTAAAGTTGTTAAGCTATACCGGCATGAAAAGATTGCGCTTGGGGTCCTTTCCTTCTCTGGTTCTGGAGAGAACTGGAAGCCAAAATATAAGCAGGTTTGGATGAGGCAGGATGCTTTGGGGTGGATAATTCTACCTGGTATTGTGAGCCCAATGGTAGGGACCTACCCTGAAGAGAGTTTTGAGGGTTTTCGCGCTTTATCGGAACAGTTCGTCAAGGATGAGGTTAAGATGGAAGAGGAATTCTTTGCCGATGTTTTAAAGATTGTTGGCCGGGAAGACCCAAACGGGAAAGCTGCTTCTGAGCCGCAAGCTATAGCCTTGGTTAAGGAATGGCGTCGCATTGCTAGGGAAGAGGATATGATGGCTTTTCTCAGGGTTTCTGCTGTGAGAAAGTTACCGGCTAAACCAACTAGCTTGCTCCGCGACTTGGGATTTGTCCGCAAGGGAGCGGCCTCTGCAATGTCACCGGACCAGATTATCGGGTCCAAAGCGGTGGGTCGTTTTCGTGGCGTTTCGATGATGATCGACCATGGAGGAGGAGTCGATCGGGCCTGTCCGTTGGTTTTAGTTGTGCCGACCAAGACTAGCCATTGCGTTTTGGTTGACGTTGAACTTCCTCTCGAAACCAATAAGGGGATCAGGCTTTTGAATGACGAGCGACTTGACGGTTTAGCTAAGGAAGTTGCGAAAGAAGATCTCGCTTCTATTGAGGAGTTGAGAGAATGGCACCAGAAGGTATCGCGCCCTGTTTGGGATAAATGGAAAAGCGAGCAGGCTGATAAAGAATGAGAGGTGCAGGTCAAATCGTCAGCCAGTTGGAATCCTCGGTGAAGGCAGTAATGCTTGGGCAAGAAGAGACAGTGCGCCGGGTTATCTCGACAATGATCGCTGGTGGGCATGTTTTACTGGAGGATGTTCCAGGGACTGGGAAAACGACTTTGGCGAAGGCGATTGCCGCTTCGATTGGCGGGAGTAATTTCCAGCGGATCCAATTTACGCCGGATCTTTTGCCATCAGATATTCTCGGGGTGAGCGTGCTGGATTCTCGAAATGCTAGCTTTGAGTTTCAGCAGGGTCCGATTTTCAGTGATATTCTTTTGGTTGATGAGGTGAACCGAGCCTCGCCAAGGACGCAGAGCGCTCTTCTCGAGGCGATGGCTGAGAAGCAGGTTACGATCGAGGGAAATCATTACGATTTGGGAGATTTGTTTTTTGTGATAGCGACTCAAAATCCGGTTGAACTTCGGGGAACCTATCCGCTTCCCGAGGCGCAGATGGATCGTTTCGCTTATCAAGCTTCGCTGGGCTATGTTTCAGTAGACCAGGAGATGGAAATCTTAAATGCGCAGGAGCAGGCGCACCCTTTGTCTCGTGTTGAGCAGGTGGTGACCCGTGATGATCTACTCACAGTGAAAAAAGCGGTGACGGAGGTTTCCATCACGCCAACCTTGCAGGAATACCTCGTCCGCTTGGTGGCCGCAACACGTGGACGGTCGGGGGTGAAGCTAGCTGCAAGTCCTAGGGCTTCCTTGAATTTACTGAGGATTTCTCAGGCTCTAAGTCTTTTGGAAGGTCGTGATTTTGTCCTCCCTGAAACGATTCAATCACTGGCCCCGGGAGTGATTGGACATCGTCTTGTTCTCGAGGCTGATGCCCAATATGCCGGGCGCACTGGTCAGACAGAGGTGTTGGAAATTATTGAGGAACTAGCGGTTCCAGTTTGATCGTTTCGGTTACGCGACAAAATACTTGGTCGCCGAAACGAGTCCCGCTGCCACGATCGCTACGATACTTAGCCAAAGGGCAAGGTCGAAAGCGCGTGATGGTCTGAGTTCCTGAGGAAGCCATTTGTAGCGCATGATAATAGCGGCGAAGACTACGATTAACAAAATGATCATGGTGAGGGCCCCACCGATGATCACCATGAAGCCAGGCTTTCCAATCTGGAAGTAGAGAATGCTCCAGATAATAGGGAAAATGACCGAGAGAATCGCGATTGATTTTCGGCGCTGCTTCTCATCATTAAAATTGATCCAGCCAAATCGTCCGAAGGCATCTGAAAATAGGCGGGTCCATGCGGCAAGGGCCGCTAGGAGGGTGGAAAAAAGGACAACAACTGCTCCAATAAGGAAGGCTTTTTCCGCCCAGGGGCCAAGGCTATCGGTATACATTTTGGAGAGAACGGTGATAAGTTCGTTGCCTTCGGGGACGATTTTTTGGCTATGTAAGATGGCAGCACCCAAAAGATAAAAAAGAGCGGTGACTAGAGTGTAGCAAATCATCGAGAGTACTGCGTCGAGTTGCATGACGCGGATCCAGCCTTTGGCGCGGGCTAGCCATTCGGGTGAATGCGTTTTGGGTTCGGGGCCGGTGAAGGAGGCGTAACCCTTCTCGATCAGCCAGTAGTTGTAGGCTAAGACTTCGTCACCACCGACACCCGTAATGCTAAAAGTCCCAAGCGCGACAAGGATCAAGGCCGAGGCAGGAAGTTCGAAGCCGAAACCTGAAGCGATTTCGTTGCCGGAAATTGCAAAGGGAGTCCATTGTAATGAGATCAGTGAAACGACCGTGAAGATGGTGAAGAGTCCGATCATAATAATGGACCATTTTTCGATGGGGCCGTAGATGCCTCTTGAAACGACGAGGATCGTTAAAGAAGCGGCCACGATAGTCCAAATTATATTGCTGTTGTCGCCAAGATCATAGAGTGCTGAGAGAGCGAGGGCCACGCCACCGATGATTCCTCCGACCTGGAGGTTTTTAAGGCTATGGGTCACAAACCAACTCCACACTGCCCAATTGGCCTTACCGAACCTGGGTCCGGGAAGTTCGTCGAGAGCCTGCATAGAGGTTTTGCCAGAGTAGATGGTAAAGCGCCCGAACTCTATTTGAATGGCGACTTTGACAAGGCAGGAAAAAAGGATGAGCCAGAGGCAGATGAATCCAACTCTCGCACCAAAGATGGTAGTTGCGATTAGCTCTCCGGATCCGACGATGGAAGCAGAAAGGACAAATCCAGGGCCAAGCCTTTTCGCGGTGTTTAGCCATCCGGTCGGTGGTGCTACAATCTTCTCCGGAGTTCTTTCGTAGGGATTTGGCATACGAGGGACTATGGACAGGATGAGAGATCTCGGAAACCTCCAATTAACTAGAATGGAGTTTTGGATGAAGATTTATCGCCAAGGAGGAAGGGCGCCTAGGGTATTTGACTGTATGGGAAAAATCCTAGAATCATCACCTTTTCACTACCTAGAGGAAGAAGCGGTCGTCCCTTGGATTTTTTCCCCGCGAATGAGTCGCTTCTCCATTAGATGCGAGATGAACCAAGGCATGGAAGACCTCTTCTGGATCGCAGCTGATTGCGGTGGCGACATCTTCTGCGCTTTTTCGGTCAGCAGTTAGGTGTCCACGAACTTCATTGAGCATGTCGAGGAATTCAGTGGCAGCTGCCTTACCAGCTTCGACGCCCGGTTGATGATAGGCGTTAATATTCACGAGGGAGGCATAAAAGGTTACCGTCCGCTCGAACAGGGCAATGAGATGTCCGAGGGTTCGCGGTGTGACTTCTTCGATTGAAATGAGTATTGAATGGCGTCCGTTTTCATATAAAGCGCGTCGGGTGCCTCGAAGGAAACCTTGGAGGTAGTCAGCCGAGGTGTTCTCGCCTTGGATCGTGATGGAGTTTCCGGAGCGTCCCTTGCGCACCTCGATAAAGGTTGCAAAAAAGTTGTGAAGTCCGTCGCGCAGCTGTTGCACATAGGCGTGCTGATCGGTTGATCCCTTGTTGCCGTAAACGGCAATTCCTTGGTTTACCGAGTTCCCCTCAAGATCCTCGGCTTTACCTAGAGATTCCATAATCAATTGCTGAAGATACTTAGAAAAAAGAACAAGCGAATCCTTGTAGGGAAGCACCACCATATCGCGTTCGCCTTTTCCCTTTCCTTCGTGATGCCAAGCCAAGGCTAATCGCATCGCGGCATTACTTTTCACTTCGGTTGAGCGGGTAAATTCGTCCATCTCCTTCGCTCCGGCGAGCATTTCTTCGAAGTCAATATCTTGAATTGCCATTGGGACCAGCCCCACCGTCGAAAGAACCGAAGTTCGGCCGCCAACCCAGTCTTCCATAGGGAAGGTTGTGATGAATCCTTCTTCGCGTGCGAATTGGTCCAACTTGGATCCTTCTCCAGTCACTGCAATAGTGTGTTTTGCGAAATCAAGCCCGGCCTCCTCGTAAGCGTGCTTGGCTTCAAGCATTCCATTACGGGTTTCTGGTGTGCCGCCAGATTTTGAAATCACAATGGCTAATGTTTTTTTCAAGTCGTGGCCAATTTCCTTGAGGTCACGGTCCATTCCATCCGGATCGGTATTGTCGAAAAAGAAGGGACGGATTTCGTCAAGCTGACCGAGTGCATCGTCGATGAGCTGGGGGCCGAGGGCTGAGCCTCCAATTCCGATAATCAGGATGTTCTTGAAGACTCCGCCGGAAGGAGGTGCGATCTCCCCGGTTGGGATCATCGAGGCAAATTCTTTAATGGCTTTGATTGGCTCGGTGATTTGGCTGCGAATTTCATCGTTTGGGGCGAGGTCAGGATCTCTGAGCCAATAGTGTCCGACCATACGATCTTCATCTGCATTCGCGATTTCACCCGCCTCAAGAGCTTTGAGATCGGCGAACGCTTTCTCAATTTGGGGTCGCATATTACTCTCAAAACTCTCCGGGATATCCATTCGAGAGAGGTCGAGGCTGAACCCGAGATCGGGGTAGCGTAGAAGGGAATCGGCGTATTTTTTAAAGTTCATGAGTTAGTAGGAAAGGAGTGATTGAATACCTGAATGTCCGAGAACATCACGCCCATTCAAAGCTGCCAGTTCGATCAGGAATGATACCCCGACGATTTCAGCATCAATTTCTTTGAGAAGTTTAATTGCGGCTGCGGCGGTTCCACCGGTTGCGAGAAGGTCATCGATTAAAAGGATTTTCTCACCTGGTTTCACGGCGTCGGCATGAATTTCTACGATATCTTCTCCATATTCCAAACTGTAAGCCATTTGATGGGTTGTCCACGGAAGTTTGCCTTTTTTGCGAACGGGAACAAATCCGGCTCCTAGAATATGAGCGACTCCAGCCGCAAAAATAAATCCCCGAGCGTCAATTCCGACCACTTTATCGATTTTGGTGTCTCCGGCGGTTTCCGCCAACAGTTCAAGCGAAGCCCTGAAGAGTTCCGGATCACCTAGAATAGGAGTGATATCTTTGAAGAGGATCCCAGGTTTCGGAAAGTCGGGAACATCGCGAATGGCGGCATCTAGGTCAGCTGCGGTGGGCATGGCGGGAGTCTAGGTAGAAACGGCGTTAGTAAAACCATAATCAATCAAAAGCGGAGGTGCTGATGGGCCTGACTGCGCTTCAAAGTAGGGGGTCTTTTTGCCATACGATGGATAGAAGCCATCAAAAGTTTATGCGCTTTTGCTAGATCTGCTGTGAAGCGGTTTTATTGTCATGAACGCGTGGCTATCAACACCTATTATGCTGATGCCAATTTAGGTTTTTTGAGGAACTGATGCCCTTAGAATTAGGGGGTCGGGGTATTTTGAGAAAATTCTGCGAGATAAATTGATCAGAAAAGGTATTATATACCCATGAATCGAACGAAATTGGATCGCCGGAAGTTTCTTCGGGGGCTTGGGGCAGCAGTTGGGCTGCCTGCTTTGGAGTCGGTGACTCCGCTTATGGCAGCTACCACAAGGGGGATTGCTTCGACTGAAAATGGCAGTCCCCTCCGGATGGCCTATCTATACATTCCGAATGGAGTGAACCTTGAACATTGGAAGCCGACGGGAAATGGGAGTAACTACGAGCTAGGCAAGAGTATGAAGGCGCTTGAGGGGCTGAAAGGGGATATGCAAATCTACTCTGGCTTATCTCACGAAAACGCTACCCCTGGAAAAGATGGCGGGGGAGATCACGCTCGGGGTGGTGCTACTTTTCTCACGGGCCAGCGAGCCAAGAAGACATCAGGTTCTGATATTAAGGTTGGGACTTCGGTTGATCAAATTGCGGCGCAACTCGTTCGTGACGAGACTCGTTTGTCTTCGCTCGAGCTGACCTGTGATGGGGTCCGAAAGTCTGGACGCTGTGACTCAGGATACTCTTGCGCATACCAATTTAACCTTTCGTGGAGATCGGAAAACCAGCCCAACACCCCAGAGGCTAATCCACGTCTCGTTTTTGAACGCCTTTTTGGAGAGGGTTCGGCAGAAGAGCGGGCAAGGGGACTCACTCAACGGCGTGCGACTCAGAAATCCATTTTAGATTTTATCTCGGATGATGCTAAAGCACTCCACAAACATCTGGGCCGAAATGATCAGCACAAGCTTGAGGAATACCTCACAGGGGTACGAGAGATTGAGCGCAAGATTCAAAAGAGTGAGTCACTAGGTAGATCACTAGACCCAGGCGTGAGCGCGCCCGAAGGTCAGCCGAAAAGTTATAAGGAACATATACGCCTTCTTATGGATATGATGGTCCTCGCCTTCCAGACTGATAGCACCCGTATTTCGACTTTTCTCTTAGCTCACGATGGCAGTAACCGTTCTTTTAAAGAGATCGGAGTATCTGAAGGGCATCACCATATTTCCCACCATAAGCGCCGTAAGGAAAATTTGGACAAAATTCAAAAGATCGATCAATACTACATTGAACAATTAGCCTACTTTATGGAAAAGATGAAGGGGACTGAGGATGTCGATGGGAAGTCATTGCTCCATAACTCCATGATCGTTTACGGTAGTGGGATTGCGGATGGCGACCGCCATAGCCATAGCGATCTTCCGGTCATCTTGGCTGGAAACGGAGGAGGTGCCTTTGAGACCGGCCGCCACGTTGATCTCGGTGAGGAAGTTCCTTTGTCTAACCTTTATGTTCGGATGCTTAACGAATTTGGTTCCAATACCAAGAGCTTCGGAGATTCGACTGGCGCGCTAAAGAAGATTTAAAGATAGGGGAACAAAAAACCGCTTCGGATTTTCCGAAGCAGTTTTCTATTTGTGATCGGGTCTTTTCCTATTAATTGGGAACCACAAAAATTTTGTTAGTCGTTGGATCAGTTGCAAGCTGTCCAGGCTTCAAACCAGTGGTGCGAATTTTGTTATACGGCTTGTGAGGGCTGATAACAACACCCGGAGTTCCCGTTGGTTGCGCGATAGGGTAATTCCTGACTATTGGGGCTGTTGTAGGGGCTGGAGCTGTTGTAGGGGCTGGAGCTGTTGTGGGGGCTGGAGCTGTTGTGGGAGCTGGAATTGTTGTGGGAGCTGGAACTGTTGTGGGAGCTGGAACTGTTGTGGGAGCCGGAACTGTCGTGGGAGCTGGAGCTGTTGTGGGAGCTGAAACTGTTCTGGGAGCTGGAGCTGTTGTGAGAGCTGGAGCTGTTGTAGGAGCTGGAATTGTTGTGGGGGGGGCAACAGTGTAACTTCCGTTGGGATAAGTCCCGTTATTCTGATTTTGGCGCTCCCGATAGATCGCATAGCCTGTTCCAGCTGCCCCACCGAGAGCTGTTGATCGAGCTATGTCAGTTCTATTACCACCAGTA
>DIHU01000267.1:5094-30942 GCA_002420315.1 Akkermansiaceae bacterium UBA5688 | reverse complement strand
GTATTTTCAAAGCCTCTTGGATTCTGATTCAAAGGTCCCAAAAGCGACTCTGCTAAAATCTTGCCATTTTCCCGAAAAGCCCCCCTTGCTTCTCTCGCGTGAACGGTATATTTGACCTTCCCCGGCAAAAAAGCGGGTAAAATTTCATGATCAAGTGGACTCTCCAGAAAATCGTTGGTTCTAAAAACCAACGTGAACTCAAGCGCATGCAGCCCTTGGTGGAACGAATCAATGAACTTGAGGAGACCTATCAAAGGGAATCCGAAGAGCAATTGCTCTCTCGTGTTAAAGATTGGCAGAAGCATCTCCATCGCTACCTCCCGCTACAGCTACCCACCAAAAGGCAGCTAGAAACGATGGATAACGAATCTATCTCGGCTGCAGCAACTCATGTTCAGGAAAGATTCAATGCTCTTCGCGACGAATTCCCCAATCTTCCTACCCGCATCAAGACTCGCGAAGATATCAACGAAGCTAAGACCGCTTTCAACAAAATCGACGAAGAATTTCCGGATCTTCGCGACAAGTATCTCGATAATATTCTTCCAGAAGCCTATGCCACTGTAAAAAACGGAGCTCGTCGCCTTTGTGGAACTGAGATCGAAGTGGTCGATAATATGCTGCTCTGGGATATGATTCATTTTGACGTCCAGCTCGTGGGAGGCATCTCGCTTCATCAAGGAAAGATTGCTGAAATGCAAACTGGTGAAGGTAAGACATTAGTGGGAACCCTCCCCGTTTTCCTCAACGCTCTTACCGGACTTGGAGTCCACCTCGTAACCGTCAACGACTATCTTGCTCGTCGTGACTCAGAATGGATGGGTGCTCTCTTTAAATACCTCGGTCTGACCGTCGGTTGCATTCAAAACCAGCAGTTTCCTAGTATCCGCCGAGAGCAATATTATTGCGACATCACTTATGGAACAAATGCCGAATTTGGATTCGACTATCTTCGCGACAACGGAATGGCTGGATCGACCGATGATCAAGTTCAGCGCGATCACTACTTCGCAATTGTTGACGAGGTCGACTCAATTCTAATCGATGAAGCCCGGACCCCCCTCATCATCTCCGGTCCCGCCGTTATTTCCAACACCGAGGAATACAAACGCTACCGCAGCGAAATTGAGCAGTTGGTCAAAAAGCAAAATCACCTTTGCAACGAGCTTGCCGCAGAGGCCAATAAGGCACTCGAGGAAGGCGACGATGATGTTGCTGGACGAGCACTCTTTAAGTTGAAACTCGGTCAACCCCGCAACCGCCAGTTCATGCGTTGCATGGAAGACCCGGACACGCGCCGCCTCATTGAAAAGACTGAACTTTCATTCTATCAAGATGCCCAAAAGAAGGAACTATTTGCGATCAAGGAAGAGCTTTACTTTACGGTGGACGAAAAAGGCCACGACGCTGACCTCATGGAAATGGGTCGTGAGTTCCTTTCTCCTGAAGATCCTGAAGCATTCGTGATCCCCGACCTCGCCACTGAATTCGCAGATGTCGATGCAAACTCTGATCTGGACGATGAAAAACGCCTCGCCGAAAAGGACAAAATTCAGACCAAGATGGATGCTCAGGGCACCCGGGTTCACGCCATTTCCCAACTCCTGAAAGCTTATTGTTTGTATGAGAAAGACAACGAATATGTTGTCAAGGAAGGCAAGGTCGTCATTGTCGACGAAAATACCGGACGCGAAATGACCGGACGCCGTTGGTCTGATGGGCTTCACCAAGCGGTCGAAGCAAAAGAAAATGTGGAAATCGAGCGCGAAACCCAGACTTACGCTACAATCACAATCCAAAATTATTTCCGACTATACGAAAAACTCGGCGGCATGACTGGGACCGCTGAAACTGAAGCTGCAGAATTTCAGGATATCTATGGACTCGACGTGCTCCCTATCCCCAATCACAAGCCAAACCAGCGGATTGACCACAACGACCAAGTCTTCAAGACCCGTCGCGAAAAATTCAACGCCGTTGTTGCAAAAATCCAACAATGCCATGAGTCGGGGCAACCCGTCCTTGTTGGAACCGCTTCGGTCGAAGCATCCGAAACGCTCTCGCGAATGCTTCAACGTTCAAAGATTAAGCATAAAGTTCTCAACGCTAAGTATCACCTTCAGGAAGCTGAAATCGTGAAGGCAGCCGGCCAGCTTGGTTCGGTCACCGTCTCAACCAACATGGCTGGACGCGGAACCGATATCAAACTTGGCCCAGACGTAAAAGAAGCCGGGGGACTCTTCGTCATCGGCACTGAGCGACACCAATCCCGCCGAACTGACCGACAACTACGTGGACGTTGTTCACGTCAAGGCGACCCAGGGGCTTCACAATTCTTCATCTCTTTTGAAGATGATTTGATGCGCAACTTCGCTGCTGCCGATCGCATGACCAACATGATGGATCGATTCGGTATGGAAGATGGAGAAGCTCTCGAACACAAATGGCTTAACCGTTCAGTTGAAACAGCTCAAAAGCGAGTCGAGCAAATGTACTATCGCCGACGAAAATACGTCCTCGACTTCGATGACGTAATGAATCGTCAACGCGAAGTGGTTTATGGCTATCGTAACGAGGTTCTCAAATCGGAAGATCCGCGAGAACTCATTATGGAGCTTCTTGACCGCATCATCCCCGCCCAGGTAAGTTACTACATGGAAGAGCACGATGAAGGTCAGCCTGACGTCATGGAACTTCTAAACTGGGTGAATAAAACCTTTCCTCTTCATCTCTCCGTCGCCGAGGCAAAGTTTGAAACCCGCGATATTGATGGCAACTCAAAATTTCTCCTCGAGCGGATCCATACCGCCTACAACCGCAAGGTCGAGATGGAAAATTCTGAACACCTCGATTCTCTCGAGCGCCACATCATGCTCAATGCCATTGATCAAAAATGGCAGGAACATCTTTACGCAATGGACTCACTTCGGGAAGGCGTTCAACTTCGTGCGCAAGGTCAAAAAGATCCTCTCGTGGAATATAAAATGGAGTCTTATAAGCTCTTCACCGCTCTCATGGATACGATTGATGAGGGAGCAGTTCACAATCTTTTCCGCTTCACCACGATCCGTGAAATTGACCCCGTTCTTGCCGATGCACCCCAACAGACTTCAAGAGGAAGTGAAAATAATATGGCAGTCTCCGGTTCATCTAGTGTTGTTCCCGAAGCCGGAAGCGGTTCCGATGAAAGTGGCTTGAAACTCAACCTTCCTAAGCGCCGCCCCATCGCGAAGGTCGGACGAAACGAACCTTGTATCTGCGGATCAGGCAAGAAATACAAGCAATGCTGCGGTCGTATGACCGAGTAACCTGCCCGAATTAAAATCTTTCATTCTAGAGGCGCTTCCGCAGAAATATGGAAGCGCCTTTTTTAACGAATAAGATGAGAAAACCCGAAGACGAACTCACAGACCTTGAACAAAGAGGACTTCTTCGCGGGCTACGTCCAATAAGAAATCCGGATCTTCCAACTGTCGAACTACAAGGCCGTAAACTCATCAACTTTTCGTCGAATGATTACCTCGGGCTTTCCCAACACCCGATTCTTATTGAAGCCGCCACGAAAGCCTTGCGAGATTACGGTACTAGCAGCACGGCATCTCGACTTATTTGCGGGTCCCTTGAGATCTTCCACCAACTTGAAGAAAAAATAGCAACTCTTAAAAAGGCCGAAGCAGCTCTCACTTTCGCCAATGGCTTTGTCACCGCGATGGGAGTAATCCCTGCACTTATGAGCAAAGGTGATACCGTGATTCTAGACAAACTCGCTCATGCCTGTCTCATAGACGCTGCTAAACTCTCCGGAGCAACCCTACGCATCTTCCCGCACAACGATCTTAATAAACTCGAAAAGCTCCTCACCTCTAGTAACGGCCGTACTTTAATCGTAACCGAATCCGTCTTTTCCATGGATGGCGACCTTTGCCCGCTCTCTGAAATCGTAAAGCTAAAGGAAAAATACGGTGCACTCCTCTTTCTGGACGAAGCGCATGCCATTGGTGTACTCGGCCAAACCGGACAAGGGCTTGCCGAGAAGTTAGGCCTTCAGGATCAAATTGATTTTCAAATGGGGACCCTCGGTAAATCGTTGGGATCGGCAGGCGGCTACCTCGTATCATCTAGGTCATGGATTGACCTTTTCATCAATAAAACCCGTTCCTTAATCTACTCGACGGCGCCACCACCCTCACAAGCCGCTGCGAGCCTTGCCGCTCTCGATCTTTTGAATTCACCCGAAGGAATCGAGAGACGCGGTCGCCTCAAGACATACTCGGACTCCTTCGCTTCCCCCACCCCTATTATCCCCAAAATTATTGGTGAAAACAGGTCCGCGCTTGCCGCGTCGGATTCTCTCCTCAAAAGTGGTTTTTTGGTTCCAGCGATCCGATACCCAACCATCCCGCGAGGAACTGCACGACTTCGCATCACCCTAAGCGCTGCTCACACCACAGAAAACCTTAACGATCTCAAAGAGGCCTTGGCCTTGCTCTAAAAACACTACAAACTCTCCATATGTCCAAATTTTCAGGAAAACGAGTTGTGATCACTGGGGCCGGTCGAGGTATCGGCCTAGCCATTGCTCACGCTTTCGCCCGCGAGGGCGCAAAACTTGCGATCATTTCCCGCAACCCCACGAGCTGTGGTGCAGCAGCCAAGGAGATTAACGCAATTCATCCCGATTCAACCCGCTTTTACGCATTAGACGTGGCTGATTTCGATTCCGTGCAAGAGACTGGAAAAACTATCGTCGAGGACCTTGGTGGAATCGATATTCTCATCAACAATGCTGGCGTAACACGTGATGGATTGATTATGCGAATGAAGTCCGAGGATTGGGACACCGTTCTTGACACCAATCTCAAGGGAGCCTTCAACCTTGTTAAGGCCCTTCAACGTCCACTCATGAAAGGTACCGATCCCCGAATCATTAACATCAGCTCCGTGATTGGACTGATTGGAAACGCCGGCCAAGCCAATTATGCAGCTTCAAAAGCGGGGCTTATCGGTTTCACTAAATCAGTGGCTCGCGAACTCGCTGGGCGCAAAGTCACATGTAATGCGATTGCTCCGGGCTTTATCACCACTGATATGACCGATGAACTTTCTGACGACCTCAAACAAGGTATCATCGCAAAAGTCCCCCTCGCTGATTTTGGTCAAGTTGACGATATTGCCAATGCCTCACTTTTCCTTGCCGGTCCAGAAGCCCGCTACATTACTGGCCAAGTGCTCGCCGTAGACGGCGGCATGACCATGTAAGGTAATGACCCTTCTCTTGATTCGTCACGCAACCGCCGCGGCTCACGGGCTAGTTGGTGGTGACTTCGTCCGGAATCTTGTCGAAAAAGGCCACGAGCAATCGCAGCGAATTGGAAAGTTTCTTAAAAAACACGAGCTTACTCCCGATATCGTTCTCTCAAGCCCCGTCTTACGAGCAAAGGAAACGGCTGAAATCCTAGCCGGAGAAGGTTGTCCAAAACCTGTAATCGAATCTTGGCTCGCTTGCGGGATGAGACCAGAGACCGCCCTTCGGGAGCTCAAGGCCTATCAACAATTCAATCGAGTTGCGATAGTTGGCCATGAGCCCGATTTTTCAGCTCTGGTCGAACACATTCTCGGCTCAGAGACTTACTCAATCCGCGTCAAAAAAGCCTCAATCATTTCGCTGGAATTGGGTCGCTATCCAATACTCAATTTCAGTATTCCATGTAAATTACTGAAGTAGTTCAATCTACCTCACGTGAGACTCGGAACTGATGATTGCCAACTACGAAAAATTTGATGGCGCCACGGCATTCGTCTCTCATAAAAAGTCAAAACGGTAAGGAATAAAATAAAGAAGGAACCTCTCCGGTGACACGGATTATGCAAATGCTGGGTCCCGAAATCTCTTACGTCGCCAATTCGTCAAAAAAGATCATTTCTCAAGTTTCCCCTAATTTTTTCTAGAGTAATCCGTTCTGCTCATCATAAATCAGTGAATCTCTTCGCTAGCCAAATTGCCTTTTAATCCATAGTCTTAAACACCCCAAATTCAAAGACCTTTCTTATCCTATCATGAGCTTACACGCACAACTCTCGCCGGAAGCCCAGGCTCGACTTTTGTCCCAACAGCGGATGTCAACCATCACAAGCTTGATCATCGCTCTCTTGTTAATGGTCCTAGTTGGTTTGATCCTTTGGATTATCGCGATGAATCTTCCTGCTAAAAATATTCCGCAATTGGTTAGCTATAACGGAACTCCAGAATCAGAGGAAAATCTCAAACAAAAGAAAGTTCAGACCCAAATTGAGAGGAAACCTGCGGCTCCCTCAGCTTCGATGTCCAAGGTCATTGCCGCCAATACATCATCCCCCACTGCCATTCCAATCCCAGAAATCGACGTCCCCGATCCCAGCACCGACTTTGGTGATGGAAATGACTTTGGCGACGGCTGGGGCGACGGGGACGGGTCAGGCGCCGGTGGTGGATTCGGGAATATACCGACCGCCATGAAAAAGCGTTGTTCCAAAGCAGACCGTCTTCAGCGTTTGACTTCGAGCGGCGGAACCGAAAACTGCGAAGACGCCGTGGTTGCGACTCTGCGCTGGCTGAAAGAAGAACAAAACGAAGACGGCTCATGGTGCGGTCAAAAGCAAATTGGTATGACTGGTCTTGGGCTCCTAACCTTTTTGGGTCATTGCGAGACTGCGGGCTCAGAAGAGTTTGGCGAAACAGTCCTCGCCGCTATCACCTTCCTCGTTGACAAGGCGATGAAGAATAACGGTAAGCTTGGAAGCGACTTTAAAGATAATCACTGGTGCTACGAGCACTCCATTGCCGTTTATGCTTTAGCTGAAGCTTACACTCTCTGTATCAAATCTTTCGGAGAAAATATTAATCAGCTGGAAGATGCCGTCATGGCTTCCGGACAATTTCTAATCAACAGTCAACACCAAGGTGGGGGCTGGGACTATGCATACAGTGAGGATAGCGCCAGAGGCGGTGATGTTTCCATCGTCGGCTGGCATCTCCAAGCCCTTAAGGCCTGCAAATACACCGGTCTTGATTTTGCCAACTTGACACGCTGCTACAAAAAAGGACTCGATTATGTTGAGCGATGCCAGCTGGCAAGTGGAGCAATTGGATACTCTGGCCCAAATATCGGCGGTGGATCAGACGGAACCACTCTTGCTGCTGTTGGCGCTCTTTGCTTCCAAATTTGGAAATCTTCCGCCAGTAAAGTTGCCCGCAAGGCCGTCCGATTTATGGACAAGGAAATGAAATTTGATTGGAATACTGCAGACTCCGACCTCTACGGTCACTACTATGCTGTCCAGTGTATGATTAACAATGGCGGACCTGAGTGGGAGCGCTACAACAAACTTTTTCGCGATCAGGTTCTCAATAACCAGCACAAAGACGGTTATTACAAAGTTGTTGGTGGAGGAAACAAAATCAACGCGGTAGCGGGATCGTTTGCCGGAGACGGAGGTTACGGTCGTCACTACCGTGCTTGCCTCGCGACTTTGATGCTTGAGTCCTATTACCGCTTCCTCCCTGCCACCGGAGCAAAGACCAACTAGATTTGCTCTCTTTATTTTTCAAAAGCTGCGCATCTGGAGGTGCACAGCTTTTTTCTTTGTCGAAATACACAAATTGGGCCTAAATCGAAGGAGAGATCCAAATTTTCAGTCTTCTCTAAGAAACTAAGATGTTGAAGCGTTCTAAATACAGGCAAGAATTTACTCCTAGCTCGTGAACAAAACTTCAGCTCTTGTTCTGGGAGAATCTGACCTAAAAATACATCCTCTTACGATAAACCTATGAGCCTACATGCACAACTTTCGCCACAAGCCCAAGCTCGACTTGCGGCCCAACAGCGGATGTCGACCATCACCAGCCTAATCATCGCTCTTTTGCTAATGGTCCTCGTAGGACTCATCCTCTGGATCATCGCGATGAACCTGCCATCTAAAAACATCCCGCAATTAGTGAGCTACAACGGCACTCCGGAATCGGAAGAAAATCTCAAACAAAAGAAAGTTCAGACAAAAATTGAACGCAAACCTGCTGCACCTTCAGCTTCAATGTCGAAGGTTATCGCAGCCAACACCTCATCTCCCACGGCTATTCCTATCCCGGAAATCGACGTTCCGGATCCAAGCACTGACTTTGGCGATGGAAATGACTTCGGAGACGGTTGGGGTGACGGAGATGGATCCGGCGCTGGTGGTGGGTTTGGTAACATCCCGACCGCCATGAAAAAGCGCTGCTCAAAAGCCGATCGACTTCAGCGACTCACTTCCAATGGCGGCACTGAAAAATGTGAAGACGCCGTTGTCGCCTCACTACGCTGGCTAAAGGAGAAGCAAAATAAGGACGGTTCATGGACTAATCGGTCGGTGCCTATGACTGGACTTGCTCTCCTTGCCTATCTCGGCCACTGCGAAACAGCAGGATCGGAAGAATTCGGCGACACCGTTCTCGCTGCCATCACCTTTCTTGTCGACAAGTCTATGAAGAATAACGGTAAGCTAGCTGATGATTTTAAGGCAAAAAGCTGGTGCTATGAGCACGCAATTGCGGTTTACGCCCTAGCTGAGGCTTACACCCTTTGCGTGAAGTCCTTCGGGGAAAATATCAATCAGCTGGAAGATGCAGTCATGGCTTCCGGCCAATTCCTCATCAATAGCCAGCACTCAAATGGTGGTTGGGCTTACTCATACGTCGAAGAGGGTGGGCATACCGACACTTCAATTGTAGGATGGCAACTTCAGGCTCTTAAGGCCTGCAAATACACGGGTCTCGATTTCGCCAATCTAAGGAATTGCGTAAAAAAGGGCCTCGACTACATGGAGACCAAGCAAGCTCCTAGCGGAGCATTTGGCTACTCTAGCCCTTCGATCCGCGAAGACGGAACCACGCTTGCAGCTGTCGGTGCTCTTTGCTTTCAAATATGGGAGTCTTCCGCAAATCGCCAAGCCCGTAAGGCGGTGAAGTTCATGCATGAGAACATGAAACTTGATTGGAATACCAAACACTCCGATCTCTACGGCCACTATTACGCTGCCCAAGCGATGATAAACAATGGTGGTAAAGAGTGGGAAAAATACAACGAACTTTTTAGAGACCAAGTCCTCAATAACCAAAATAAAGATGGTTCATACAAGTCAGTTCAGGCAGGCCACGGCCTCAACGGAGGTGGTGGTTTTTCTGAACACTACCGTAGCTGCCTTGCAACCCTAATGCTCGAATCTTATTACCGCTTCCTGCCAGGGACAGGTCAAAAGAACTGACACTATCTTGGCAGATCAAATCTAAAAACCGCTCACCTGAGGTAAGCGGTTTTTTAGCCTCATAATTTCTCACTGGCACTGGCAAGCAACCAAAGAGCATCGGAAAGTCGGTTTAGAAAAATTCTAACTTCAGCCGACGCCACTTCATTTGCAACATCCCAGGTCCGACGCTCGGCTCTCCTTGCTACTGTCCTAGCCAGATGAATCCGCGCAGCCACCTCTCCTCCTCGCTCCCCCGGCCTTAACCAGCCCTTAAATTTTTCCTCCTTCTCAATCGAAGCGCTCCAGTCCTCCAGCCATTCGATTTCACTTGTTGAGATACGCCCAAAACCAGATTTCTCATACTTTATCTCTTTACCCATCGGCATTGCGAGCTCTCCCATCAAAGTTACTAACCATTCTTGAATCTGGTCAATCGCCCTAGCCACCTCACCATCCACAAGAACACGGGCTATTCCTAGATTCGCGTTTAATTCATCAACAGCTCCCAAAGCTTCTATTTGAGGATCTCCTTTTGAAGCTTTGCCTCCAAATAATAAATCGGTAAATCCCTTATCTCCTCTTTTTGTCGTAATACTCATAGCCCGCGTCATTTTCGCCTTTCCTTCGCTCCCGTCCACTACGAAACTCTCCTCCATGCAACGTCGACACTTCATAAACACGTCTTTTGCCGCCCTTACTACCGCAGCCTTCGCAGATCATCATGGCAAACATTCAACAGACAAGGCAGAAGATCTCTTCAAGATCTCTCTTGCTCAATGGTCTAACCATCGAGCCCTAAAGGGTGGTAAAATGACCAATATGGATTGGCCAGAATACACCAAAAAAACTTATGATATCCTCGCACTTGAATACGTAAATCAATTCTTCAAGGATAAGGCAAAGGACAAACAATATCTTGGCGAACTCAATAAGCGGGTTTCTGATCTTGGTATGAGCAACGTCCTGATTATGGTCGACGGTGAAGGGCATATTGGCGCCGGTTCTGATCAAAAGCGTCAAAAGACCATCGATAATCATAAGAAATGGGTCGATGCAGCCAAACGCCTGGGATGTCACTCCATTCGTGTAAACTCCCACGGAGAGGGCAAAGATGACGCTGAAAAGGCAGTAAATTGCGTCAAAGGTCTGAACTCCCTTTCGACTTTCGCCCGCGATCATCAAATTAATATTATTGTGGAGAACCACGGAGGCCTCTCTTCGAACGGGGCCTGGATGTCCAAAGTCCTAAAGGATGTTGGACTCGATAACTGCGGTTCCCTTCCTGATTTCGGTAACTTCCACGGATATGATCGCTACAAAGGCCTTAAAGAACTCATGCCTTTTGCTAAGGGTGTTTCCGCAAAGTCACATGAATTCAATGATAAAGGCGAAGAGACCAAGACCGATTTCACCAAAGCTCTAGGAATCGTTCTCGATCATGGTTACCATGGCTGGATTGGAGTCGAATATGAGGGTCGCAATCTCTCCGAGGACGATGGCATCAAAGCCACCAAAGCCCTCCTAGAAAAGAGCCGGGCCGCTCTTCACGCGAAGAAAAAGTAGCTATGCCAATTTCATTTAGACCGTGTGCCTCCAGGCGCACGGTCTTTTTTGCGATTATACAGACCAGCCCTGATTAAAAACCATTACGATTACGAAGCTACAAATTCAAAAAAGGCTCATCTAGTTTATCATCATGCGTTCACAAAAGCTCCATCAATCTCTGAGTAAAGCCTTATGCTTTCTCACTGCTTTCGCCACAAAACTTCCCGCCGTTCCGCTTACGAACGATGACACCTTCTATCTAACGAACCCAAAAACCAGTCCCTACGGTTAAGCTTTCATTCCCCTTGCTCCATTCCTTCACGTCAACTAATGTCAGGGCTTAATCACCATGCATCGCCTTTTCGTCGAAAAAACCACTCCTTTTGCCAACGACTCCGCTCACCTCATCGGTGATCTCCGCAACAACCTGGCGATAGAAAGCATCAAATCAGCTCGCATCGTGCAACGATATGATCTCGATGGTTTAACTGACGAGGAATTTGCCAAGGCGACTCAACTTATCCTCTCCGAGCCTCAGGTTGAGACCTCATCGACCGAGCTCTCACTAAGCTCTGATGAAACCGCCTTCGCCGTGGAATTTCTTCCCGGTCAATTCGATCAACGGGCCGACTCAGCCGCTCAATGCGTTCAGATCCTAACCGGTAAAGAACGACCCTTCGTTTCTTCCGCCCGTGTCATCATCCTAACCGGCAAGCTCTCTAAAAAAGATTTGGAAGCGATCAAAAAATATCTCATTAACCCAGTCGATTCCCACGAGGTCTCAGTTAATGCACCTTATAAACGTAACGACTCCCCCGAGCCCACAAACGTCGCTATCCTCAAGGGATTCAATCAAAAATCCAAGGCAGACTTTGAGCGATATCGTAGCGAGCTCGGCCTCGCAATGTCGACCGCCGATCTTCTTCATACTCAGAAGCATTTCCAAAAAGAGGACCGCGAACCAACAATCACCGAGCTCCGCATGCTCGACACCTATTGGTCTGACCACTGCCGTCATACCACCTTCATGTCAAAGATTGCCAAGGTCAGCTTCGACGATGGAACTGAAGTGATACAAGAAACTTACGATACCTACCTAGCTACCCGAGACGAAGTTTACGGAGCAAACACCGAACGTCCAGTCACTCTCATGGACATCGCACTCATGGGAATGAAAGAGCTCCGCAAATCTGGTGAACTCGACAATCTTGAAGTCTCAAACGAAATTAACGCTGCATCTATTGTTGTGCATGGAGATGACGAACAGGAATGGCTCGTCCAATTCAAAAATGAAACACACAATCACCCTACCGAAATCGAACCTTTCGGTGGGGCCGCCACTTGTCTTGGCGGTTGTATTCGCGATCCGCTTTCGGGCCGTTCTTATGTTTATCAAGCAATGCGGGTCACTGGTGCCGCCGACCCCCGCATCCCTTACGATGAGACAATCCCCGGCAAGCTTCCTCAGCGAAAGATTTGTCAGGAATCCGCGCACGGATATTCTTCTTACGGCAACCAAATAGGCCTTGCCACCGGAAAGGTATCTGAGGTTTACCATCCCAACTACGCCGCTAAACGCATGGAAATAGGCGCAGTTGTTGCCGCTTCTCCCCGAAAAAACGTCTTCCGAGGAGGACCCGCAAATGGCGATTACATCCTCCTTATCGGAGGACGCACTGGACGCGATGGGGTTGGTGGAGCTACCGGTTCTTCAAAAGAACATACGGACGACGCTTTAGACAATTCAGCCGAAGTTCAAAAAGGAGATGCTCCCACCGAACGAAAAATTCAACGCCTCTTTCGAAATCCTGAACTTGCGCCAAAGATAAAGATCTGTAACGACTTTGGAGCAGGAGGAATATCGGTCGCGATTGGCGAAATTGCCGACAGCCTTGAAATCAACCTTGATGCTGTCCCCAAGAAATATGATGGTCTTGATGGAACTGAACTTGCAATTTCGGAATCGCAGGAGCGTATGGCTATTTGTGTTGACCCCTCGGAGGTCGCTTACTTCATTGCTGAGTCCGACAAAGAGAATCTTGAATGTGTCCACGTCGCCACCGTCACCGATACCGGTCGTCTCCGTATGACCTGGCGCGGCAAAACCATTGTCGATCTCACACGCGAATTCCTCGATACAAATGGCGTCCAACAAGAAGCCACTGTTCACGTCGAGGCGATTGGCACAGAGTCTCCACTCGATTGCATTGCATTCGAAAGCTTCGCCGACGCACTGGGTGATCTCAACATTTCTTCCCAAAAAGGCCTTGGTGAAATGTTCGATTCATCAGTCGGAGCAGGCACCGTGCTTTCGCCATTTGGGGGAAAGCACCAGTGCACACCCGTCGATGCCATGGTGGCCACCCTCCCATTTCTCGAAGGCCAAACTCAAATCTGCACTCACATGTCTTGGGGCTTTAATGCCAATATTGCAACATGGTCTCCTTATCACGGGGCTGCGTATGCCGTCACCGAGTCAGTCTGCCGGGCCGTAGCTTCAGGTGCCCGCTTAAGCGATATTCGTCTCACTCTCCAGGAATACTTTCCAAAGCTTGGGGATGACTCTTCCCGCTGGGGACTTCCCTTCGCAGCACTACTCGGTGCCTTTAAGGCGCAACATGAACTCCGCCTCGGAGCGATTGGTGGAAAAGATTCAATGTCAGGAACATTCAACGACATTGACGTCCCACCAACCCTTGTCTCTTTTGCTCTAGCGCCCGGAAACACAAAACATGTTGTGTCTCCAGAATTTAAAGAAGTTAATTCACTTATCTCTTTTATCGAGGTTCCGCGCGACGAAAATCAACTTCCAGATTTCCGCGCGCTTAAGGAGATTGCCGACACCCTTCACGGTGCAAATATCCTCGCCGCTCATACCTTGGATCACGGGGGTATTGCCACTGGCCTCAGTAAGATGTCATTCGGAAACGGAATCGGCGCGAGTATCAAGACAGACATCAATCTTCACCAAGAGCGCTTCCTTTCCTTTCTGATTGAATCAAAGGAAGAAATTACCGGCGGAATCGTTATTGGAAAAACCCAGATTGAGCCAACCATCCAAGTCGGCTCAGACACTCTTAAACTCGGAGAACTTTATGACGCATGGACTAATCCCCTCTCTGAAATCTATCCAGAGACCGCGGACCCTTCGACGAGCGAAGCCGACACCTTTAACTCAACGTTCGAGGTTAAACACTCAACCACTAAAAGCCAAAATCCTAAGGTCATTATTCCGGCGTTTCCCGGGACCAACTCGGAATATGATTCCGCGAAGGCATTTCGAGAAGCGGGTGCCCTAGCCGAAATCCAAATCTTTCGTAATCTCACTCCGCAAGCAGTTGAAGAATCACTTGCTGACCTCGCCGAAAGCATCCGAAAATCTCAGATCCTCATGCTGCCCGGTGGTTTCTCAGCTGGTGACGAACCCGCGGGATCAGGAAAATTTATCGCGACTATCCTTCGGAGCCCCGAGGTTGCCGACGCAGTCATGGATCTCCTCAAAAACCGCGATGGCCTGATCCTAGGAATCTGCAATGGTTTTCAAGCGCTTATAAAAACCGGCCTCGTTCCATATGGTGAAATTCGGGAGCCAAAACCCGGCGATCCTACTTTGACCTTCAACGATATTGGAAGGCACATTGCCCGTTACGCAACCACACGCATTTCTTCGACGCAGTCACCATGGCTTGCCGATACTCAAGTGGGCGATCTTCACAACATTCCCTTCTCACACGGCGAGGGTAAGTTCTATGCCAACGAAGAAGACCTCCGCAAACTCGCTGCCACCGGTCAAATTGCGACGCAATACACTGACCTCAGCGGCCAACCTACCATGGCTCCTGAATTCAACCCGAATGGTTCGATTCATGCCATTGAGGGAATTTCATCGCCCTGCGGTCGCGTCCTCGGAAAAATGGGCCACACAGAACGACAAGGACCGGATGTCGGGAAAAACATTTCTGGCAATCTATACCAGCCACTCTTTAAAGCTGGAGTTAAATACTTCTCCTAGGCGAACTTACAATTTTTAACATTGGAGGGCAGAGCCGCAGGATCCGTATCCTAATTTATCTCCAACGGAGTAAGGAAATCTAAAAGAGTTTTTTATTCTTCTACTTTTTTTACAGTCACGCCCATTCCGTCATCGCTGATTACTCGAACCGGATCTCCTTTCTCCAGAAAAAACCCGTCAGCCAAAACCTCCAGAAGCTTACCATCAACTTCCGCTTTTCCATTTGGCCGTAAATCAGTGACCGCAATCCCGGTTCTGCCAAACAAAGCTCCTGCCTCGACCTCCTGATCATCACCATTTCCTCGTCCTAGCGAACTAGGCAACATTGTCTTATCGATAAAACTTACCTTTGGGAGAAACTTCATCATGAGAAAAACAAGAAATAGTGAGCCGAAAATCCCAATTGCCAAATTCATTGCTGGCTTTCGAAGGGCGTCTGCGAAGCTCACTTCTTCTGAGCCACCCCACTGATAGGTCTGCCACGTTACGCCATCGAACATCGAAAAGACAACTGCCCCTACAAGTAAAACTAGCCCGGTGATCCCTGCCACTCCAAATCCAGGAATCACAAAGATTTCGACTCCGATCAGAGCAATCCCAATGACAAAAAGAGCTGCGAGCTCGTAACCTGCCATATTACCAGCCATGTAGTTCCCAAAAAAGAAGAGAGCAAAAGCAGATAAACAAATGATCCCACCAATTCCAAAACCCGGCGTCTTTAGCTCGAGATACCCACCCCCCAAACCTACTAGAATTAACACTCCAGAAAATCCCGCGATCCACCAAGCTAAACGTTCAAATCCGGTCGGGGTTGCGGTAACTACCTCCTGGTCACTCCATCCTTCGGCTTTTAAAACTTCCTCAAGAGAATTTACCTCAGCTTGGGCTAGCAGCGGACCGTCGCTCATCATCCTCGTTGCTTCGCTTGAATTTAGATTTAATAATGACCCAGGTTTCACCTCAACATCGCCAATGACACGCTTTTCGTCACTCAAGAACATCATGGCCTCAATCACCTCGGGATTATACCCTTTCTGCTTTGCAATATAACGAATCTGCGCACCAAAATAGCTTTCAAGCTTAGCTCTCCTCACCGGATCTATTTCCCGACCAGAACCATCGATAATTCCTGATGACCCGATCTTTGAACCCGGTGTCATGTAGATCCGATCAGTAGACACCGCGATAAAGGAACCTGCACTAATTGCATTAGGATTCACGAAAGCTACCGTGGGAACTCCAACATTTGCGATCTTCGTCATAAGCTCTTCGGTCGGAAAGGCTAGACCCCCAGGCGTGTCTAAATCGAAGATAATTCCCTTTGCCTCTTCATCACTAGCCCGCTCTAAAATACGCTCCCAGAATTTAAAACTTTGTCCATTAGTCAGGGAATTTTCACCAATCTCGATGCGGATGATTTTTCCTGCGTAGCTTTCTTCATTTGATTTGCCGAAGACCTTCATATCCTGGCCAAAGATCTGCCCAAGACCTACGAGAATGTAAAAAATTGCCGTTTTCATGCAAAGAACTTAACCCAAGGCTCGCGAAACCCAAACAACCGATTCACACTACTTCCATGGGAATGATCCCGAGAGAAACAATCGAACGTATCCTCGAAGCGACGGATATCGTAGATTTGATAGGCGGGTATTTCCCTCTGAAGCGCTCGGGATCGGATTTTAAAATCAACTGTCCCTTCCACGGAGAAAAAACACCCTCTTTTAATATCAATCCCGCAAGGCAGCGCTACAAATGCTTTGGTTGTGACGCGAGCGGGTCAGCTCTCAACTTCTTGATGGAATATGAGAATCTCCCCTTTGTCGATGCCGTCAGAAAACTTGCTGATCGAGCTGGTATTCAGATTATTGAAGAGGCCAGCGATCCCGAATCTGATCGTAAACGCCGAAAGATCTCTCGGCTGAAAGAACTAAATAATAAATCTGCCAGATTCTTCCACGAACAGCTCTTGAAGAGTCCTGATGCAGCCCATGCCCGGGAATACCTAAAAAGCAGAGGGTTTGGTAAAGAAACTGCCCAAAAATGGTTGATCGGCTGGGCTCCTCGAAACTCAAATCTTTTTCTCCAAATGGCCAGGGAAAACAGCTTTAACGGTCGCGAAATTCTCCAAGCGGGATTGGGCGGTCTTAAAGATAAAAATAATCCCCGATCAGGGCTCTGGGTCAAGTTTTACGATCAGATCACTTTCCCCATTCATAATGACGTTGATGACGTCGTCGGTTTCAGTGCACGGATTCTTCGCGAAGACGATAAACGCGGAAAATATATTAACACCAACGAAACTCCTCTTTTCAACAAGTCGAAACTCCTCTTCGCTCTCAATAAGGCTAGGCGACCTATGGGCAAAGAAAAGTTTGCGCTTCTTTGTGAGGGGCAAGTCGATGCTATCGTCCTTCACGAATCAGGATTTGAGAATACCATAGCACCGCTTGGCACTGCATTCACCGAACAACACGCTCGAATGATCAAGCGGTACACCGACCGAGTTGTTCTCTGTTACGATGGTGATAATGCCGGACTTGCTGCTGCTGACAAAACATTTAAACAACTCACCGCTCAAGGGCTTCCCGTTCGCCTAATGCACCTTCCAGATGGTGATGACCCGGACACTTTTGTGAAAAAATACGGCGCCGAAGCTTTCCAAAAACTCCTCGGATCAGCCAAGGAATATTTCGACGCTAAACTTGATAAAGAGCTTAAGGGCATTGACTTATCATCCGCAGCCGAAAAGACCAAATTATTACAAGAACTTGCCAAATCAGTTTGTGTCATGGATGACGATCTCCTCCGAGACGCTACGATCCAGAATCTAGCTATCCGGCTTCGCCTTGGAGTCGAGGATTTTCGGCAGACAGTGGCAGCTGCAAAAGCCGACCAAAAGCGCTTCAGACCTAGAGAAGAGCAAGAAGAAACAGCGGATAAGGTAGAGCCCACCGCGATTGACCATTTTATTATTTATCTTTGCCACCTCGCATTAAACTCAGAAGCAGCAGCCGAATATCTTAGCGAGCAATTAGAAACTCTGCAGGAGTGTCTTGGAGAAACGTTGGGAAACCATGTGCTTATCGGTATCCTTGAAAAACGACCCAACCCCGAAAGCGAGGCCGCTAAACAAGCCTATCTTATGACCATTCCGAAAGGCGATCGTATTGCACTGGAAAATGGCTTTAGCGACACGATACCGGAAGATCCGGTTTCATCAGCATGCGACACAATAGCTATGCTTTCAGCCCGATTTTACCAAATCAAAGAGAAGGCGCTACGAACCCGACTCAACGATCCCGGGCTAACCCAAAAGGAGATTTTAGATGCCTTCGAAGAAGCCAAGCGTCTGCAATCTATCCTTAAGGAACTCGACCAACGTTTCTAAAATCTTCAAAAGCGAATTCACAAAGGGCTTGCCAGAGACCTGGCTCTTCAATATTTTCGCTTTGTGAAATACCGACTTATATTAATGATAGCCGCCGCTATTGGCTCCTCTCTTTTCCTTTCATCATGCAATACTTTCCTAGGAATGGGCCGAGACTTTCAACGTCTTGGACAAGGTTTTGAGAATTCTGCCTACGGAAAAAAATGGTAGAATAAATCCACTCCAATTAAACAAAACGGGAGGCCAATTTTGGCCTCCCGTTTTTTGTGATTTAATCTAAAACTGCTAGATTACGCTAAAGTCTGAAGTTTCTCTGAAATCTGACCTTGGGTGACGTTTGCGCCGACAATCTGATCCTTAACCTCTCCATCTTTGAAGAACAGTAGAGTTGGGATAGAACGAATGCCATATTTAGCGGCAATAGCTTGACCGTCATCAAGATTACACTTTCCGACTTTCGCGATGCCATCAACTTCTGCAGCAACAGCATCCACCATAGGCGAGATCATTTTACAAGGACCACACCATTCCGCCCAAAAGTCGACAAGAACAGGCTGATTAGAGTTAAGGACTTCGGAGTCGAAGTTATCTTCGGTAATTGTTAGAGGCATGACGGGAATATGTACGGAAAAAGGGCGGCGTCAAGAGCCACCCTTTGAGGATTCATCCGACATTTAATATCGAACCAGATAATCTTTGCAACTACCGCAGTTCAGCGATTACCGCCAAAGTCATTTAGTAAGGAAGTTGAGGGCGGCGACAACAACGCCAAGAACGAAAATGATAATAGGAAGAGCCATAACTTTAATGTATTTGATTAAATTTAAACCTTATTCAAAAAGTTGCCCGAAGGTTTTCCTCCCATCGTGGGTCCACATCATGATGGTTAGAGCCAGGACGGCAAGGCTGAGAACAAAAGCCAAAATAGACCCCACCATTGGCAAGGTGTCGCTTTCCTCCTCTTCATCGTCGTCCATTGCCATTGTCCCGATCGTTGACATGGTTGGAGCAGTTGGCTTTCCGAGTTGCTGAGTGCTCTGAAGTTGAACAGTAGCCTGAGGAAGAGCCGTCGTCGGTGCGCCTGCGGCTGCTCCCGGAGCTGGGGATGTCTTGAGCGGCACGGTTGCTGGACCAGGTGCAGCTCCACTAGCTTTAAGAGGGATCGTAGGAGCAGGTGCGGGTGCCCCACCGGCGCTCGGAGCGGGTGGCGGAGCAGGTGCACCTGAAGGTTCCGGCGCAGACTTCAATGGAATCGTTGGTGCGGGTGCCGGAGGCGCTGGAGCAGGTGCACTCGGAGCGGGCGGCTGTGTGTTTTCGTTTTCGTCGGCCATAATTAGATCGTGGTGTCTATAAGTTGAATAATCGCGTGGAGTTTTCCAGTGCTGGTTGAGAGTTAACAAAATTACGCCTCAACCTGTCAAACCACGAAGTTTAGAAAATGAAGGAAATATTGGGTGTTTTAGACCGAATAGGGCAAAAGAAAGAAGTAGTGGGCAAAAACCCACTACTTCCATCTTAAAATGCACAAGTTATGCCGATGGCCCTCGTCCCTTGAAAGTCAACTCGGCGATGCCCGATTTATCAAGCTCTCCGAGTCCAACTTCGACCATTTTATCATACTGAGCCTTAGTGGCATCGTTGACAGGCAGGCTGATCCCGGCCCCTTCTGCCAAAGCAGCAGCGATCCCAGAATCCTTAGCAGCGTGTTCGGCTGAGAACCAACATTCATGATCACGATCGATCATATCCTCGGAATCAGTCTCGAGAACACGGCTATTTGCCCCAGTTTGGGCGAAAATATCGCATACCATCTGGAGGTCGAGACCCATTGCATCGGCAAGACCTAAGCCCTCCGCAAGAGCCGCAGTATTGATATTCATAACCATGTTAACGAGCGCCTTAACCTCGGCAGCTTTACCGATTGGACCGCAAAGGCGGAGATTAATGGAAAGTTGATCAAGGATCTCCTTGTGCTGGGCGAAAATTTCCTGATCCCCCCCAATCATGAGGAACAATTTCCCTTCCCGGGCTTGAGAAATCGACGATGCCATCGCCCCCTCAAGGACGTGAGCTCCGACTTCCTTTCCTGCTTCGTAAACTTCTTTGTGAATTCCCGGTGAAAGAGTGGCACAGTTAATGAAGGTCTTACCGGATGCTTCAGAGAAAAGATTATCTCCATCGTGCAGAAAGATAGCTCGCATCGCGTCATCGTTAGTAACGACTGTAAAGATGATCTCTGCCGCTTCGGTGACTTCTAACAAGCTACCACAATCTTTTGCTCCAAGTTCGGCTGCGATCTCGGCTGACGCCATTTTATTAACATCAAAGACTGCGGTGACATCGTGTCCACAATCGAGTTGAAGGTGACGTGCCATATTGGCCCCCATTCGGCCTACGCCGACGAATGCTACTTTGCTCATGATATTTTAGTGGTTTGGATTATTATGATTTGAATTCAGGAAAGAATGGATTGTGGGCTTTTTCCTCTCCTACCGAGGTCATAGGCCCATGTCCGGGACAGACTACGGTATGGTCTTCGAGAGTGAAAATCTCGGAACGATTGGTCGCAAGAGCATCCTTGAAGGAAATCACCCCACCGCCCATCGATTGAGCAAAAAGAGCATCACCTACAATGGCTACGGGGCGGCTGAGACCGTCGATCACGTAAGTGGTTCCTGCTGGTGAATGGCCCCAAGTTAAGCGGGTCGAAACCCGAAGAGTTCCAATTGAAAAAGTCTCACCAACTGCGAATCGTTCAGCCCCAGCAACTGGTTCCTTGGCATTCACCAGAACACGAATTTCGGGGTGTGCTTCAACGACCCTTTCGCGATCAATAATATGATCAATGTGAGAGTGGGTGATGAAAAGAGTTTTAAGGTCAACACCTAGATTCTTTGCCATATCGAGGGCAGGACTTGCATCGGCGCCCGTATCAAAGAGAGCCGCCTCTTTGGTCTGGGGATCCCAAATAAGGTAGGAATTTACAGTCATCATGTCTTCCGGGTCTGGATCAAAGACAGTATTAGACTGCCGAAGTCCCTCGAGCTCAACCGACTCCGGCCTCCATACCCGATTTGCAAGCTCCACCAAGCAATTGGCATCAAGCCCAAGCGCGGGAGCGATAGCGCGAACGGCCAATTCGTCGAACTCTCCATTCTTCAGTTTGGCAATGGCATCTGGCTCGACGTTCGTAAGAAATGACAAAACTCCATCGGCTATTCCCGTGCCTCTGATGGTTTTACCAATGACATCTTCAAAAAAATCTTCAAGTTCGATCATGATTATAAAGAGATGTTACTTTTTAGGAAAAAGAGCAACCAAGCGGCCAACTTTCGAGTATTCGGTCACATAAATTTGGCCTGCTGGTCCCCACTTGATCCCGTGGGGTGCCGAAAAGGCATTATCGTGAAGTTTCTCAGCCGGAACACCATTCGTGGCCCACTGCTTTTTATCTGGGTTATCTAAAAGGGCTGAAACCACCTTTCCTTCTTTATCCATCAGAATAACACGCCCTTCAATCTCGGCAACAGCCGCATAATCTCCCTGAACGTCAACGTCAGCTGGCCTCCGCATCAGTATTTCTCCATAAACCCCGATCCAAGTCAGATCCATCGTCAAATGGACCATACGTCGTCCATCCCGATCGCAAACAAGAATGCGAGGTTCACCATAACGAAGATCAATTCCCGCTCCATGACACGACGTGAATTGATCCTTACCAGTTCCCTTCCCCCCATAAGTTTTAACGAGAGCACCATCAGGCTTTAGTTTGTGAATCTTTTTTGATCCATATCCCATAAAGAAATAAATATGCCCATCCGGTCCAACTAAAAGCTCTGTTAAACCTCCCATTCCACCTTCAAGTTTCGCCGTCTTCTCATTGGGCAGAGTTGCGACGATATTGCCCTCCAAATCAAATTTGACAGCGCGATTTTTTCCGACCTGCGAACCCCAAATAAATTGTTGATCACCTTCAGTGACAGTGGTCAGAGAATGCATTCCACTAAGACCACCCTTGAGTGATTTTGTGAAATTTCCAAAACAATCAAATACCGCGATTCCCGGCTCGCCATTAGTGGCGGCATAAACGCTCCCGAATTGGTCAACAGCAAGATCACCATGTAGCGAGCCGATATTTTTTCCGTTTTCAGGAACGCCCCATCCTGGAGCCGTCACATATTCATGACCTTCGGAACCTGTCACTGTTGCGGTGGTGATGATAGATCCAACCCCTTCTCCATGATGGTGACCTTCATGTGCATAGAGAACAGATGTAAGAATCAGGGACGAAAGTATGGCGATTAGCTGCTTCATGGTTTCACGATGTTGTCTAACATCTCTACGTCGAAAAGAAAAAAATAGGAGCATTAACAATCTAGCTGATTCCCCATAAAAAATAAGCCTTTCCAACCCTTCAGTTGATTTTTTTTATTCAATCTCGTCTCCTTGTGCTATTTCTTAATTATGTTTAAGAAAGGAGTTGTAACGATCATGGGACTGTTGATCGGGTTTTCTCTTTTGAGAGCGGAACCAGAAGAAACTCAGGAATCTACCTCGGTTCAGCTAATTTTTCCTAAAGAGTTCGGAAAACCCACTCTTCCAATAGACAACAAACTGACAAAAGAGAGAGTTTCCCTAGGAGAAAAACTTTTCCACGACACCATTCTTTCGATTGACGGCACTGTTTCTTGCGCGGCATGCCACGTCGAAGAATTTGCTTTCGGCGATGACGTCGATTTATCTCGCGGATTCGAGGGTCGGCTTGGAAAACGAAATTCTCCTCCCATCTTCAACCTCGCCTGGAAAGATCACTTCTTTTGGGACGGCCGCGCTAGGACAGTCCGGGAGCAAGTCCTGGAACCGATCCAAGACCACCTTGAAATGGCTGCTAACCTAAACCAAGTCCTTTATAGGCTCAATCGCCGTAGATCCTATCGGGAGGATTTCAGAAAGGCCTATGGGCCCGGTGAAATAACCAAATCGACCCTCTCACTAGCGTTAGAAAACTATCTCCTTACTATCGTAAGCGGGGACTCAAAATTCGACCTCTCTCTCGAAAAAAAGGTAAAACTAGATCCGCTTGAAGACGAGGGCCGCAGGCTCTTTTTCAGCTCTCATGCAAAAGGGGGCGCCGGATGTTTCCAATGCCATAGTGGCCCACATTTCAGCGACTTTACCTATCGTAATAATGGTTTAAAGCCAGCACTAGATTTAAACGATCTAGGGAGATACGGGGTTACGGGTAAGGAGGATGACAAATTTCTATTTTCAACACCAAGCCTCCGCAATATCGCCATCACTTCACCATATATGCATGATGGACGATTCGAGAATCTTACGGAAGTCATCAACCACTATGATACTGCAGCCCACCAAACACGCACTCTCGATCCTTTAATTAAGAAACAAGGACTTAGATTAAAGGCTGAAGAAAAAAAAGCGCTCATTGCCTTTTTACAAACCCTGACCGACCCGCAGTTTATCGACGATGTTAAGTGAGCTTTCCAAACTTCTCGTTGAGAACTAATCGACGATGTTCAAACATTTTCGCCAACTGGTTTTTCACAACCAGCACCCTGGCAATTTCACCGAAAAAACTGAAGCCCACCGAATAGTGAATGAGGTCCTTTACTACCGTCCCTCCGGTCGTTTCTTCAAAGGAATGCCGGTGGTGCCAAAATTTAAAAGGACCAGAAATCTGGTCATCGACGAAGCTTTCACCCATTTGTAGGGCTTTAATTTCCGAGACCCACGGAATCCAAACTCCAGGTAAGACCTTTACTGAATACTCGATAATTTCTCCCTCATAAAGAATCTCCGAGGGAAGCGAAACGATCTTAAATCCCATTTTGGGAGGAGTCATCGCTTCAAGATTCCGAGGGCTTGAGAAAAACTCCCAAGCCTGATCTATCGGAACCGGAATTTTTTGCTCCTGCGAGAGCAAGTGGACCTTCATTTGCTAATTTAACCTCATTTTAAAATTGGTCGTCCAAAAATATCGAAAATTGTCCCAACCCCTTTCTTGATTGCTTCAGCCCCCTTTTCGATTGCTCCAGCCTCCTCCCCCTTCACTTTTTCCGGATTATCGCCATCACTTGGATTGAGCAAATCCGATGCTTTGCCCAAAGCTATTTGAGCAACACCAAGAATCACCCCCTTTTTTTTAAGAGCCATTTTGGTAGACTCACCAATTGGCTTACCAGTGAACTTAAGAGCATACTCTCCAATACCTGGAAGCAGCTCAAACATTCTCTCCTTTGCCGCAGCAACCAATCGGTCACTCAAATCTTCTTGAGGAGCATCGAGCGTGCCACTGACATTCAGTGGCGTCCATAAGAGCCCCAAATCACCACGCTGAAAAACCTTGGTCTCAGCACCTGGAATATGAGCCAAAGTTCCAGGTGTAATCCCAATGCGTAAATCGCCTTTAAGAATTTCATTCCCCTCAATCTCCATCACGCCCTCGACACGGACTAATCCTTCACTGGACAAAACAATATTCGTAAGCTTGATATTTTCACCGATCTTTTCAAAGTCTAGACTTGCCTCATTCAGAGACAGGCGACGAAAGCGGGAAGTGTTAGCATAGGCCGAAATCTTATCAAGCAAAGGAAGGGCCGTGAGCAAGCCATCCTTGATTCTCAGGTGGCCGGTCAATTTGGATCCAGTGTTTGGCTTGCCTGTCACTTCGAAGGAAAAATCAAGCGGTCCCATAAAACGCCGTTTCCAATCTTCAGCAATAACGTCCTGAATCCGGGAACCAGTCACCTCGCCCCGGATCTGCCAAGTGCCATCTTCGATACCGAAATCCCCTTCCGCGATCATCAAACCATTTTCGAGCACTTCAAATTCAGATGCCAATAAGTAAAAGCGATTGCCCGAATACCTACCCTTGGCTGTGCGAAGAGTCATCTTATCTGCTAGCGAAATAGGCGTCGAGATTTCACCACCAGCGAGCATCACATCATACACATCCTTGGTTGAACCAGGCCGAATTTTTGCTGAAGTATTTTGCCATGCCCAATCCCCATCGTCCAACTTAGCTGATCCCTGCACGGAAGCGATATCGATCCCCGTTACTTCGGCAGTATCTGGCAAGAGAGGATCCCAGAAGCTCTTTTCCTTCACTGGACGTTCCTTCATAAGGATTTCGCGATTGGGATCATCACGAAAGTCACCAGTGAATTCAAGCTCACGAAGATGCATATTTTCAATGCGATAAACACCGCTCCAAATCGCTCCAATATCGACCTGAGCATCAATTCCACGCGCGTTAATATTCTGAAATCCATTCAGTTCCTTGAAACTAAAGTTATCGGTCTTCACGCTCCAACCATCCCATTCGAACATTGATAACTCGGCATCGCCATTAAGTTCGTATCCTACCTCTTCTCCAAGCATAAGCCTGAATTCATTACTCCGGAGGTAGCTTCGCACTGAGTTGTAACCAACGATCAATCCAACCAAAACCACAAGCACCAAGACACCTCCAGTATAAGACGCCCACTTCATCGCCCCCCTCTTACGAGGCTTCCGACTTTGAGCTTTTACTGCTCTTGACTTTCGATTTCTCCTACTGGTCATGGATTAAGACTATCAGCGACTTCGACTTAGCCAATCCGGCAAAGTTACTTTTTACGTC
>DIHU01000267.1:0-4700 GCA_002420315.1 Akkermansiaceae bacterium UBA5688 | reverse complement strand
GTATTTCAGTAAGCGCGATCGTAGCCCTCGATTCCCGAAACAATTGAGCGGGCCACAGCCGCCTGATAACTCGATGAATTACAACGAGAACGCTCATAGGAATTGCTGATAAATCCACACTCCGCCAAGACTGCAGGGCATAGGGTATCATTAAGCACCGAAAATCTTTTAAATTTGAATCCACGATCACGCACTTTGAGATTGCTCACTAGATGATTTTGGATCGCCTTAGCCAGAAATCTACCACGCTTGCCGACATAAAAGGTTTCCACTCCCTTAACTCCAATATGGGACGTGGCATTGAAATGGATACTGATAAAAATACAGTTACGATATCGGTTCGAAATTTGTGACCGCCGCCTCAGATCAACAAAAACATCGCTACGGCGAGTCATCGTCACTGGATATCCCCTACTTTTTAGGGAAGCCTCAACGCGAAGAGCAACCTTTAGATTAAGATCCGATTCTCGGACGCCACCCCAGACTGCGCCGCGGTCCTTGCCACCATGGCCGGCATCAATGATGACCCTGAGAGATTTTGGAGTTCTCTGAGCATTTGCGGCCGGAGACACATCCTTCCCCGAAGGAATCTTTAAAACCTGCCCCACACCAAGGTTGTCCTTATTTTTAATCCCATTAAAAGCCGCAAGACGATCTATCGAGACTCCATATTTGAGCGCGATACGATAAAGATTCTCGGCTTTCTTCACCTTGTGGGTCAGCCCCATTGCCAAACCGCATGTAAATGCAGCGACAAGAACTCCAGTAAGATACTTCTTAAAAAAGACTCTACTAACCATAAAGGATGAGAACAGTTATTCCCAAATTTTAGTTAGGTCAACCAAAATTTCATGAAACCTTAATACCCTAGTTAGGTTAACTTTTAACCTTATTCCTCTTTCCGATAAAGAGTGGGAGCACGAGATAAGCTACAAAAATAGCGGCTGGAGTGTAGATCGTCCACTTCACAATGAGCCCTAAAAGGAGGGCAAATCCCAAAAGGGTCCAAACATTTGCTTTAGTCTTTAGGTCAATCTTTTTAAAACTTGGATAGCGTACATTACTCACCATCAAAACCGAAACCCCGAGTATCATGGCGGCTAAAACGAAGGACCAAAGCCCCAGCGACCGGTCGTTTTCAGCCAAGCTAATCATAACGAAGGTGAGTGAAGCGATAAACCCCGCCGCCATTGGAATAGGAATCCCTCGAAAATCCCCACTAGTAGATCCGATTCGAGCAAGACAATTAAATCGCGCTAGCCTGATCCCCCCGCATAAAAGGTAAATAAAGGCAATCGCCCATGTTAACCCACGCTCTTTAGTACCGTTTGGATCGAAAATCTCAGGTAACTGTAAATCGGAAAGTACAGCCCGAGACACTAACATAGCAGGTGCGAGTCCAAATGATACCATATCAGCAAGAGAGTCAAACTCCTGACCGAAAGGAGACTCCTGACCACCAAGCCGGGCCAACCGACCGTCGAGTAAATCAAAAAAACACGACCCAAAGATATACAGCATCGCCGTTTGGTAATAATCCTTCGCCCCAAGCAGATCGTCGGCCTGCATTCCTTTAAAAATCGTTAAGATTGCTAAAAATCCACACAAAAGATTACCAGCCGTCATTAAATTCGGCAGGAGATAAATTTTAGGTTCTTGGTCTTCTTGTGCCATGACTCGGTGCGATTACTAACCTGTCAAAGGTCTTAGGCCTTGGAAAGTCTCAACTCACCTCTTTCCCCCAACCAATTATATGTCATCTTTCGCATATGCCGATTGAGATGCACGCTAACCTTACTATGAAATCTCTCCTAGATCAATACCCGGGAGCGCGGAGAGCACTATTCTCCGCCTTCCACATTGGGGGGTGCCAATCTTGTGCGTATGAACTTGAACAGACACTCGAGGAAGTTTGCAAAAACCATAGTATCGATTTGGACGTTGCTATCAGGTGTCTAGCCGATAGTCACGAACACGACTCCAGCATGCTAATTTCGCCCACAGAATTGAAAGCCTTACTCGATAAAAATGAACCATTCATCCTCCTCGACACTCGCACTCGCGAAGAATTCGAGGCGATCACTCTGCCGGGCGCACAACTAATGACCCAAGAGCTTCAAACTAGCTTATTTGCAGAGAAGAAAAATAACCAGAAAGTCATTTTAATCGATCATCAAGGGCGGAGTGTTCTAGACCATTGCGCATGGTTTCGTGGACACGGCCTCCTCCACACCTTCGGAGTTGAAGGCGGCCTCGATCGCTATGCCAAGGAAGCCGATCCCTCGATCGCCCGCTATCGATTAGAAATGGATTAGGTTGAACCCTTCTACCTTGTTGGACATCATGAAGGTTTCGAGAAACGCGAGTAATTATTCCCCCTTTTTCTTAGGGATATTCTTTCCACCTTCCCCCTGCTCTTGAAGAAAATTCCCATTAAACCTGAGTCGAAATCCATTTTCATCACCACTACTATCAATTCGTTCAACCCGCTCTCGATATTCCTCAGGCACCGCCGCCTTGTCGATCTCGTTATCGTAGGGCCCTTCAAAAAGAAGCTTCCCCTCTTTGTCACGGATCGACAGCTCACGCTGACCATCAGTCATCTTCATTTCTATCGAACCCTCTTCATCGACAAACTTCATTGAACCGATCCCACGAAATCCCAATTTCAAGTCCTTATCCTCGAGCATATTTCCCCCGAGGTTAAATTTAAATTGCTTGAAGCCAGCACCGTCGTTCCCAAGAGCCTTCTCAAGCTGCTTCATCATCTCCCTTTGCAACTTGTCATCACCTAGGCCACCCAAGGCATTCTCAAGCTGTTGGTTAAGCAAGAGATTCATATCAGCGGCAGGATTGGGAATAATCGCTTGAAGAGGCAAATTTTGAATCGTAGGAGCTTCACCGAGCATTACCTTCTGTTCAATAGTTTCTCCTCGACGGATGATTTTCAGAGTCACCTCGTCGCCGGGGTTGTAGCTGGTGATCACCTTACGAAGTGACACCTGGTCAGTGAGACCCTTACCGTCAACCGACACGATAATATCCAATTGCTTAAGACCCGCGAGACCAGCAGGACTAGTGGGCCTCACGGTCCTGAGAAGAAGGCCTCCTTCAAGTTCGAGGTGCATTCGAAGAGCATCGCTTGATTCATCTCCACGAACTCCAAGGTAAGCCACCTTCTTGGCTGGCAATGGTTTCGGAGCATTCTCAGCCTTATCGGTAGCGCCCTCTTTCTGATCTTCTCTGAGGATGCCCCCCTTTGGTTGATCTGGAATTTTCTCAAGGCTTCCATCTCCATCAGGTCGTTCAATCGCCGAGAGATTAAGAAGCGAAACAAGGAGAGATACCAATGCGGTTATCGTAATTTTAATGTCAGGACCCATCATCTAAAAATTGAGCGGTTCGACTCAAAAAGTTTGTTTAATCAAATTTTACCGGAGTGAAAGTCACCTCTCTTTTAGGCTGCTCAATGATTAACTTTTCACCACGCTCATTAACAAACTGCAGCTCGTTGTTAACTTGAACTTCCAGACAACGAAGTGGTTGTCCGCCTTTGGTCCAAACAACCCCATGATCTTTTGCTGAAACCACCGAACTACGCGCATCCTTTGGGGTGAAAACAACCGGCGTTGTGAGCCCGTTAGTAAGGTCCGGGATCCGTTCCGTAACCCGATTAGGTTCAGAAAAAAGATTGCTCGAAAGGATCGCAGCACATGCGCCGAGGATGGCGACCGCTGCTACTGAACGAATGCCATACCACGAAGAACTACAGCTTTTGACACCCGGGTTAATCTCCACAATTTTCTCATCAATTGGAACTTCCTCATGCCAGCGCGCCATCGCGTCATCCAGCCTGGAAATCAAATTTTCAGGGACGCCGTAAGGAACGAGTCTCCGAAGACATTCTTCAAGATCAGAAAGCTCAGTGTCCGATGAGGCAACTATAATCTTTTCATCTGAAAGAGACATTTCAGTGACTGCAGCTACCATGGCGCCGTCAAGCTGATCAAGAAGAGAGCCTTGCAATGAAGCGGGGACCAATTTCTTGAGTTCGTTTTCTAGAGTGATGGAATCCATATCTATAAATTTATCTTAGATCGAAGAACTAGTGGTTTTTACGGGTTTCAATAAGATTCCTAAATATCCTCATTCAATCGTGCGGTAGCGAGTTGTTTTCTGAGAGCCTCTATCCCGTAACGATACCTTGAGGCCGCCGTGTTAAGGGAGATTTCCAGCGCTTCGCCGATCTCCGCAAAAGTACGTTCGCCCCATAGTTTCATGCTGATCACTTCGGAGAACTTGGTGGGGAGGGTCTTCATTCCTTCAATAAGAATTTGGCGGGTTTCTTCCTGACTCGCCCCCACTTCAAAAAGAGGCATCTCGATGTCACGACCAAGCGAGCGATCATCCTTGATGACATTAGCCTCCCGCTTTCTCCGTCGGTCATCTTTTCGCCCTAGGTCAATTGCCTCCCGACGAATCTGGGTATAAATGAAGGCGATCCAAGCATCCTGCCCTCCTACAAATGAACCCTCCTCGACCTTGCGAGCCAATTTCACGAGAGCGTCCTGCAAAACATCTTCGGCATCCGCGATGCTCCGCGTTTGTTGTCTTGCAAATAACAAAAACTTCGAGCCGTGCTCTTCTAGCCACGGACGAAACTGTGACGAAGTCTTGCTCTGCTTGGATGCCAAATTCAC
>DIHU01000133.1:32187-35994 GCA_002420315.1 Akkermansiaceae bacterium UBA5688 | reverse complement strand
GGAAGTCCACTTTTGATCACCCAGTATCACGAAGGGTTTTCAAATAACAAATACATCGAGTTGACCAATGTTTCTGATTCTGAAATTGACCTCGCTAACTTTATTTTAACTCGATGGTCCAATGCCTTGACGGAAGATTTTAAGACCGACGGGAGTCTCCCGAGTAGCCAGTTAGCTCTTTTGGGGATGCTGCCTGCTGGGGCGAGTTTTATTGTGGCAAACCCAAGCGCTACGACGCCTGTTGCGGCAGGCGCTGCGGATGTGACTTCTGATATTACTTTCTATAATGGGAATGATTCAGTGGTTCTCTACCAAGGGGACACTGGTGTGACTGCCAATATTGTCGATGCGATCAGTGTGACCTTCGACGGGAACGAGGGCAATGATACGAGTGTCGTAAGGCAGAACACTTTAACTGGATTCAATCTCGATGCTGGTTCGAACTTCCGCGATTTCCCTGTGGTTTGGCAGGAAGTCTCAATCGGGGAAGTGGATGGCTCGGCATTGGGAAATAATAATTCTATCGGTTCAAGTGTTCTGGGCAAGAATTCGCCCTTAGTTGGTTTTAAAACAACATCTGTCACTGTTAATGAAGGGGACGGGACCGCTAATATTGAAGTTGAGATTTTGAATCCGGATGGGGCAGCGGTAACAGTTTCAGTTGTGTTGGACGATATTAATGGTACGGCTGCTGGTATCGATATTAGTAACTTTACAAGCCGGACTCTTACTTTCCCCGCCGGCGCTCAAAGTGGAGACACTCAGAAGATTACAGTCACCTTGGATGATGATTCGGAGCAAGAGACCTCCGAGACTGCCATCTTCCTGCTTTCAAATGTTAGGTCCAATGGAGACGCTCGCATCAGTGGAGCTTCCACTTTTAATCTGAACATCCAAGATAACGATACGGTTATTCCTCCAGTTTATATTTCTGAGATTGCCGACCCAGGCGATAACTATGAAGGGCGTTTCGTGGAGCTTTTCAACCCAACCAGCGGGGATATCGACCTGGGTGCTGGAAATTGGAATATTGTTTATTATGTCAATGGTAGCAGCAACGGCCGGGCGATTCCTTTGTTTGGAACCATTCCTGCTGGAGGGACTTTCGTGATCGCCAACAATAGCGTTAACTTCGCTGCGGCATATCCGGACGCTCCGGCGCCTGATCAGGAAAGCAACACCATCAATTCAAATGGGGACGATAATATCGAACTGCGATTTGGCGGAGGTCAGTCTACTGGAGCTCTAGTTGATGTTTATGGACAGCCCGGGACGGACGGAACTGGCGAAGTTTGGGAGTTCTTAGATTCTCGGGTTGATCGCGCGGTTGGTGCTCCGAATGCCACCTTTACGATTGAGGAGTGGGTCATTACACCGGCGATCGTGGCCGATATGACTCCTAGTGTGCATGGCGGCGGAGGTCCTCCGGTTGTAACTGGACTCGAAGTTCTCGGCTTCTCGGTTGAACCCGTAATCGATCAAGCTGAGCTCATTGTGTCTGGGCTTGGAACGAAAGTCTGGATTCTCCAATCCTCGGGTGATCTTGGTGCAACTGATTCTTGGAAAGAAGTGCCAGGTGGTTTTGCGGAAATTGATAATCCGGATGGTTCAACGACGATTCGGTTTTCTGCCGCTATTTCATCCACTCCGGCTCGCTATTACCGCCTGATCGAGCAGCCTTAGGAGAGGCGACCTGTAAACGAAATTTCAAAAGGGTGGGATTTCCCGCCCTTTTTTGTTGGGGCTTAGCACTTAGATTGTTAGCTTTTCTTAACAAACAGTTGTTTGAGCCAAGACATGGACGAAACCAATGATTCCAAGGAACCGCGCGAGAATCTTTCGCTGGGCGGGATGTATTCCGACTACTTCCTCGATTATGCTAGTTACGTTATCATGGAGCGCGCGGTGCCCCATCTTGGTGATGGCTTGAAGCCAGTGCAGCGTCGGATCCTCCACTCGATGCGCGAGTTGGAAGATGGCCGCTACAATAAGGTCGCAAACGTGGTTGGAAATACCATGAAATATCACCCGCACGGGGATGCTTCAATTGGTGATGCCATGGTGCAGCTGGGTCAGAAAGACCTTCTCATAGACACGCAAGGAAACTGGGGGAACGTTTTAACTGGAGATCGGGCAGCTGCCCCAAGATATATTGAGGCTCGGCTTACCCCGTTCGCGCTGGAGGTCGCCTTTAACCCAAAAACCACCGAGTGGACTCGTAGCTACGATGGTCGGAACAAGGAACCAGTCACCTTGCCGATGAAGTTTCCTCTCTTGCTTGCACAAGGAGTGGAAGGCATCGCTGTAGGGTTAGCCTGCAAGATTCTTTCGCATAATTTCATTGAGCTGATTGAGGCCAGTATCTGTGCCCTGCGGAAGCAGCCATTCGAATTGTTCCCTGATTTTCATACCGGTGGTTTGATCGATGTGAGCGACTATCGCGATGGCTTGCGCGGTGGTAAAGTCCGAGTACGTGCTGATGTTGAAATCGTGAAAACGAAGCTGATTCGCATTGGCTCGATTCCCTTCGGAACTACGACCGGAGGAGTGATGGATTCTATTGTTAGTGCAAATGATAAGGGAAAGATCAAGATTTCTAGAATTGAGGATAACACGGCGGAGAATGTCGAGATCCTGGTCCACCTTCCGGCTGGAGCCGATGCCGAAACAACACGTGAGGCTCTTTATGCGTTTACTGATTGTGAGGTGAGTATCTCGCCGAATTCCTGTGTCATTCATGATGGCCGGCCGCATTTTATGCCGGTGAGCGAGATCCTTAGGAATTGTGCCTTCCGGACAAAGGACCTCCTGCTCAATGAGCTGGAAATCCTCCTCGGTGAACTCAATGAGAAGTGGCACTTTAGTTCTCTAGAGAAGATCTTTATTGAGCACCGAATCTACCGCGATATCGAGGAATGTGAAACTTGGGAGGCGGTCATCGAAGCGATTGATAAAGGCTTGGATCCTTTCAAAAAATTACTCAAGCGCGAGGTGACTCGGGATGATATTATTCGTTTAACCGAGATCAAAATTAAGCGAATTTCAAAGTACGATGGATTTAGAGCTAATGAGGAAATTCGAGGTCTGGAAGATCGCATCGAAGAGACTGAAAAAAATATTAAGAATATCACACGGTATTCGATTGCTTACTTTAAATCACTCATCAAAAAGTATGGCAAGGGACGTGAGCGTAAAACCGAAATTACTGAATTTGGGGTAGTGAAACGGTCGGCAGTTGTGGTTGCGAGCGAGACCCTATATCTGGATCGTAAGAATGGGTTTGCTGGGATTAGTCTAAAAAAAGAAGATGCTCTTGAGAAATGTTCGACGCTCGATGACATCATTATCTTCTCCCTCGATGCCGAGATGCGCGTCACAAAAGTGGCCGATAAAATTTTTGTCGGGAAGCGCCCCGTCCATGTCTCGGTTTTCCGTAAAGATGAGCCCAAGGTCTATTCGATGATCTATCGTGAAGGTCGTGAAGGTCCCTACTATGCCAAACGATTCAAAGCAGGTGGAGTGACCCGCGATAAGATTTACAAAATGGGGAAAGGGACCAAAGGTTCTCGGGTGATGTATTTCGCGGTTCATGATACAGAGGAAGCGAGTGCTGCAAATACGGTTGTGGTCCATCTCAAACCTGCGCTCCGTCTGAGAAATGTTTCTCGTCCTTTTTCGTTTGGAGAAATTGCTCTAAAAGGGCGGGGCTCAAGGGGAAATATCGTCACGAAGCTGAATGTTGATAGGATTGTTCGTGCGACAGGCACTGACTTTGGTGAAAGTTAGCCTTGCTCACTCCTCAAAATG
>DIHU01000133.1:0-31792 GCA_002420315.1 Akkermansiaceae bacterium UBA5688 | reverse complement strand
AAAATCGTGCGCAGCCGAGCCTGGAGGGCCACTCACCGGTCGAGACTTCGTCGAGCCCCTAGGCATTTCCATCAACTTGAATTACCATTTCGGTAAAATGACCGGATATCGAGGTAACTCTGAAGTGGTTGGTGAAATAGGTGATGCGTTGACTGGGCGAGATCCGTTCGAGCGCTACTCCATAGTTTTGTTGTTGAGACTCTTTTGATCTATTCCTGAGTAAGAGGGTTGGGTTCCAGTAAGCTTTCCGAAGATTATAATCTGAGATAAGTTTAAATTTCTGCCTAATCTCATTGAAGTTCCTCCATGGAACGCTTTGGATTTATTCGTAAGCATCTTAAAGAGTTCGGGTGCGCGAATGAAGTGAGTGACAAAAGGAAAAACTTAAGTTTTTTGGCAAGAGTAGTACGTGCGCTGGGTGACTCAAAGCCAAAGTGGTGGAAGCGTCTCTTGTCGGCTGTTATGGCTACATTGATTTTGGTAGGATGTGGCAAGATTGCTGAAGAGCCGAACGCGGCGTTTGTTGATTTGGTTCGTAGCATTTGGTGGGAGGAAGCAACTGCAACCTTGCTGGAAAGTCATGGGCAGACTGCGATTCGCTATTCGTATGAAGTAGGAGAAGAGACCTTTTCAGGAACCCGTTTTTCATTTGGCAATGTCAGCGGCGGGTTGATGGCGGTAGAGATTTCAGAATTTATTGAGAATAAAAATTCAGACGAAGGATTTACGATTTTCGTAAATCCGGATGCGGCAGGCGAAGCCGTGATTCAGCGCTCTCTAACCCCGAAGACCTGGATGTTAATTCCTCTTTCTCTAGTTTTGTTGGCGCTGGGAATCGCGATTGCAGGATATGCCGTGCTTCCAACCATTATTTATTGGTGGCGCGGAAAATTAAGGAGCCAATTTATCTTAAATGCCCCTGAATTAATCGTGTCTTCCTTAAAAGACGGTGGAGCTGGAACCAAATTGTTATTCTTCTCAATGACGATAGTTCATCGGGGGGGGTGGTTCTTGATGTGGTCGATGTTCTGGATCCTCTTAATCTCACTGGGGGCGGTAGGCGGTGGGCTACTGATGATCAAATTAGGAGATTTGCGATGGCTATATGTCTGGGCTGCCTTGGCATCTTTTGTCGTGGTAGGTTTGTGTATTGGCTGGGTGATTTACCGGAGATCATTTGGTTCTCAACTCCCAGGTGTGGTGTTTTTCTTGGATGGTTGGAAGAGTAAGAAGTCAGTAGTTGAGGACGAAAAAGTGAGCCTTCATTGGATGTCAGATCCAGATGAGAAGGACAATTTTCGCTCTTGTCGAGTTGGTCTTGGAAGATGGCAAAACGGGCAATCTTTTTCTAAGTGGCGCAAAAGTCATCCTGACTGGCGTGATACCTTAGTGGACATTTTACGGGGTACTGTCGGGGCGCATAGTTTTGATTTAGAAACTGTGGGTCGTTTTGATGGTCCGGTGCTTTTGGGCGAGGAGCTTCATCTCATCATGATCTGGCAAGAGTGGGATGGTAAGATACACCAGACCTCGATCTATTTAGGTCGACTCCTTGCAAGTTGACTGATTTTTGGAGCTGGGAATTGAATTTTAGATACCGACTTGGTGGAATCTTTTTACATAGAAAAAGTGTAACCTGAATAGTTTTGGATACCTTTTGCTAAGAAACTTAATAATCGACGACACCCAGCTCTTGGCATACGAAAAATTAATCGTCTTCAGATCGGTCTGCCATCTTTGGGTTTTGCTGAGACTTGTTCTTTTTGAGAGGACAGAGTTTGCTTGGTCTTAATCTACTCCAATCACTTTTGCATAGTTTGTATGCGAAAGTGCACTCTTTTTTCTTCAACACGGCATGATCTGCGTCAAAGATCCACTGACACTTGAAAGGATTTCAGCTAATCTTATGAATCGGGGAAAATAGGCCCTCAATCTCCCTGGGATAGGCCGAATCGTTAGTTCAAAGTTTCAGAACACTATTTATATTATGTCATTTACATCATCGGAATATCGTCACGTAGATTATGGCTGGGACGATGCAAGAGTCGGCTCAATGAACGTTGCCGAGCGTTTAGCGTATCGATCAAATATTCTCGGGAATGATCAGCGTATCACTAATACCGGTGGTGGGAATACTTCGTCTAAAGCAATGGAGACGGACCCTTTGACCGGCGAAGAGGTTGAGATTCTTTGGGTCAAAGGTTCTGGTGGGGACCTAAGAACTTCAACAATCGAAAATTTTTCTTCGCTGTATCAGGATAAGCTTATTGCGTTACAGAAAATTTATAATGAAACTTCGCCGAATGGGGTGAAGACCCAAATCGAAGATGATATGGTAGGGATGTATCGGCATACTACTTTTAATCTCAATCCGCGACCTTCCTCGATTGATACTCCGCTTCATTCCTTCATTCCATACAAGCATGTCGACCACATGCATCCTAATGCGTTTATTTCGATCTGTGCTACCAAGAATTCAGAGGCCATTACCCGGGAGATTTTTGGAGATGAGGTGATTTATACCTCCTGGCAACGCCCGGGTTTTGAGCTTGGTCTTTTGTTTCAAGAGGTTTGTAAAAAGTATCCTCAGGCTAAAGGGATAAATATGGGGCAGCATGGGCTGATCAATTGGGCGGACGACGATAAGGAATGTTACGAACTCACCCTAGAGTTGATTGAGCGAGCTGGCAGATATATTGAGGATAGAGACAAAGGCGAGCAGACTTTTGAAGGGCAGAAATATGAGAACCTTTCGGCCGATCATCAGAAGGACTTAGTAAGTAAAATTGTGCCATGGTTGCGTGGGCAGGTGAGTCAGCAGAATCGTTTTGTCGCAACAATTGAATCAACGGAAGCTGCTCTGGAGTTTGTAAACTCTCATGCTGCGAAGCGTCTTGCGGGGCTGGGTACTTCTTGTCCAGATCATTTCCTGCGAACCAAGATCAAACCACTCTATGTTGACTGGGATCCAAAAAATGAAGATTTCGAAATTTTGAGGGCTAAACTTCTGGAAGGATTAGAGGAATACCGTGTCGACTATGCGAAATACTACGAGGCAAATAAGGAGCCATCCTCGCCTGCAATGCGTGATTCAAATCCGACCGTGGTACTTATTCCGGGGATCGGGATAGTGGCGTTTGGAAAGAACAAATCAGAATCGCGGGTGACAGCTGAATTCTACAATTGCGCAATCTCGGTGATGCGCGGTGCAGAGGCGATCGATGAATATATCGGGTTACCACAGAAAGAGGCTTTTGATATTGAATATTGGGCTCTTGAGGAGGCGAAGCTGCAGCGTATGCCTCCCGAGTGTGAGTATGCACGGAGAGTGGTTCTTGTGGTTGGAGCTGGTAGTGGAATTGGAAAAGAAATGGCTCATCTCATGATCGATCAGGGTGCGCATGTCGTCTGTGCTGATTTAAATTCGGAGGCAGCTGAGCAGACTGCGGCTGAATTGATTGCAAAAGTTGGAAAGGGGATTGGCGTCGCCGGAACCGGAGTTTCGGGTTGTGGAAATGCCATCGGGGTGGCGTGTGACGTGACAGATCGTGTCTCGATCAAGGCGATGCTAGACAAGGTCATCTATGCCTATGGTGGGTTAGATCATGTTGCGGTGACTGCTGGAGTTTTCGTGCCACCGGATCGGACCGGACATATCCCTGATGAAAAATGGGGACTTACTTTTGGGATCAATGTCTCTGGGCCTTATTTAGTCGCAGATGAGGCCTCCGAGATTTGGAAACAACAAGGGCTTAAAGGCTCGATGGTTATCACGACGAGTGCGAATGCGGTTGTTTCTAAAAAGGGTAGTCTTGCGTATGATTCCTCGAAGGCGGCCGCTAATCATTTAATCCGTGAATTGGCGATCGAACTTGCACCTCTCATTCGGGTCAATGGAGTCGCTCCAGCTACGGTGGTAGCTGGAAGTGGAATGTTTCCAAGAGATCGAGTGATCGCGTCGCTCGCCAAGTACGAAATTTCTTTTAGTGATGATGAGAGCACTCAGGAGCTTCGTAACAAGCTTGCACAGTTTTATGCCGATCGGACACTTACCAAGTCTCCGATTACACCTGAGGACCAAGCGCAGGGGATCCTTTTCATGCTCAGTGATGCTTCTTCAAAAACGACCGGCCAAATTCTAGCTGTTGATGGAGGTCTTCAGGAAGCGTTTCTGCGCTAATTTCGTTATGAAAACTGACATTCTTCTTATCGGCTCGGGGATTATGTCCTCGACGCTTGGAGTGATGATCAGAGAGTTGAATCCTGCTCTCTCAGTGCAGCTCTTTGAAGTGACTGAAAAGCCTGCTCAAGAAGCCTCGAATGGCTGGAATAATGCGGGGACTGGGCATGCGGGAATTTGCGAGCTATCTTACACTCCAAACCAAGAGGAAGATGGAACGGTAGATGTTTCAAAAGCGATCTCAGTTTTTGAAGACTTCGAACATTCTCTTCAGTTCTGGGCGCATGCGGCGCGGAGGGGGATCATCAAGGATACAAGGGAATGTTTGAATCCGTTGCCACACATCTCCCTTGTTCATACTAAAGAGCAGGTTCCTTACCTCAAAGCTCGCTACGAAGGGCTGAAGAAGCATCATTTCTTTGAGCCGATGAGGTTTTCGACAGATCGAGATGAGATTGCTGATTGGGCCCCACTTTTGATGGAAGGGCGCGATGAGGAACAACCGGTTGCCGCGACTCACATGGATGGCGGAACCGATGTGAATTTTGGCGAGATTTCTCGGTGTTTTTGTCAATGGATCAATGAGCAGGAAAATTGCAGCACGCAGTTTGGACAGCGGGTTGTCGATCTCAATAAAGAGATTTTAGGCAAGGGCTGGATTGTGACTGTGCGTAATGAGGAGACCGGCCAGAAACAGAAGATTCACGCTGACTTTGTTTTCGTAGGAGCTGGTGGGGGTTCGCTTCCGTTGCTTCAAAAATCGGGGATCCCTGAAGTGAGTGGGTATGGCGGCTTTCCGATTGGCGGGCAGTGGATGATCACCCGGAATCCTGAGGTTGTGGCCAAGCACACAGCTAAGGTCTATGGGCAGGCTCTTGGCGCAGCTCCGACGATGGCGGTTCCCCACCTTGATACTCGTATGATCGATGGTAAGCAGTCCTTACTTTTTGGCCCATTTGCGGCTTGGACTGGAAAATTCCTTCACAATGGAGGGAGTCATTTTGATTTGCCCCTTTCGGTGCGTCCTGGGAATATTCTATCACTGATGAGGGTCGGAATGCATAATTTGGATCTCGTGAAATACCTCGTCGAGCAGGGACTGCAGTCCAAAGAATCGCGGATGCGCGAGTTGCGCAATTTTTATCCAGAAGCCATAGCCGAGGACTGGGAGGTTATCGATGCTGGGATTCGGGTCCAAGCCATCAAACAGGAGCCCGGTGAAGAACCTGGGATCGTTCATTATGGAACGGAAGTAATTACCAGCGCTGATAGAACTATTTCAGCGCTTCTCGGAGCATCACCGGGCGCTTCAGTTTCGACTCAAGTGATGCTTGAGTGTATCGAGCGTTGTCTTCCCCAGCTTCTTGAATCTGACGAAGCAAAGGAGCGGATGAGCGATATGATTCCAAACTGGAATAATGATCTGAAATTAAATACCGCGCGGAGCCGCTATCTCGAGATTCATGAGAAGGCGATGGCTGACCTTAATCTTATTTGAGCGATGGCTGATGGTGCGGTTTTTCTTGCTGTTGATCTTGGCGCGGGGAGCGGCCGGATCATTGCGGGTTTGATGTTAGGAGGAAGGCTCTCTTTAGAGGAGGTCTATCGGTTCGAGAACGAACCTTTTGAAGAAGGTGGGAATCTTTATTGGGATTTTGAGAAGCTCTGGGCTGGGGTCGTGGAAGGTTTACGCTTATCGGTAGTCCGCTACGGGGCTGAAAGTATTTGTTCTATTGGGGTGGATACCTGGGGTGTTGATTACGGGTTTATAGATAAGAATGGGAAGCTCCTCGGTAAGATAAGGCACTACCGTGATCCTCGAACAAAAAACATGTACGAGGATCTTGAGAAGCGAGTTTCCAAAGATGTCATTTTTGAAAAGACAGGGATCCAATTCATGAACATTAATACACTTCCGCAGATGCGTGCAGAAGTGAAGAATCCTGATTCATTACTGCCTCTCGCAGATCAGTTTTTGATGGTGCCAGACTTAATTAACCTTTCGCTAACTGGGCAGGCTTTTTGTGAGCGAACCAACGCAAGCACGACTCAGTTTTATAATCCTATAAAGAAGGACTGGTCGCGAACTTTGTTCGAAGCTTTGGCACTTCCGTTGGACGTCGCTCCGAAATTTGTTTCCCCCGGGACTGATCTTGGGATCGTTAAGGCTTCGATCAGGGATCAAACTGGATTATCTTCCGAGACAAGAGTGGTAACGGTGGGGGCGCATGATACCGCTTCGGCGGTAGCAGCGGTTCCCGCAAAAATCGGAACGAAATTTGCCTATCTGAGCTCGGGAACTTGGTCTCTTCTGGGGGTAGAGCTTGAGAATCCCATCATCACTTCTTTGGCGCGGTCCTATAATTTCACGAACGAGGTTGGGGTCTTCGATACTATTCGGCTCCTGAAAAATATTAATGGCTTATGGGTGGTGCAGGAATGCCGTCGAGTTTGGAAGGAGCGGGGGAATGATTGGAGTTACCGTGAGCTCGCAGCAATGGCGACGGGAGCGGAGCGATTACAATCGTTTATTGATCCTGATGATACCCGCTTTGCGGGGCGTTGTAATATGCCTCTCGTGATTCAGGACTACTGCCGCGAGACTGGACAGGATGTTCCAGAGGGGGCAGCCGAGATTCTCCGATTGGTCACTGATAGTTTGGCGATGAAGATTCGCTTTGTGCTTGAGAGGTTAGAGGAGGTGATTGGATACCGAATTGAGGTCCTTCATATCATTGGAGGTGGAGGTCAAAATGATCAGCTTAATAAAAGCATTGCTAGTAGTATTAATCGACCAGTTGTGGTGGGGCCATACGAGGCAACTGCAGCAGGGAATGTTATGATGCAGAAGGTCGCTCTGGATGGACTTCGGAGTTTGGGTGAAGGTCGCGACCTGATTCGAGAGTCTTTTCAAACAAGGCATTTTGAACCTGCTCATCCTGATGACTGGGATACTGCCTACGTGCGTTTTAGGAACCTCCTGAATCTTTAATTTGGCGGGGGTTTCAATTTGAAGTTGAGGAAGTCGGATACTCGTAAGGCGATAAAAGAAAAATACGGTTCTTAGAATAATAGGTTAAGCCTCCTTGATTTATTCGTTTTCAACGACCCAGCGGAAGAAGAACTTTTCGATTTCCGGACTCAAGTTTGTAAAGTTAAAGGCTGTTGTCTCACCTTGGGATTCAATGCTGTCATCGATACTTTTTCAAAAGTCATGCCATCCCAATTAATCCATACCATCGCGGTCTAGACCTGAGCCAGGTCCTAGTGTGAGTTAGGTTCCCGAGAAACCAGTCTGGATATAGGCATCATATTCATTCCCCAATTGGGGAGCGTGAGGTAACCCACTTTTGGGCTAGGGTGTTAAGCCCACTCTAATAACCGATGATCCATTGGGAATTCTTCCCCCCTTTATTCTTTGACCAGGAGTGTTGGACGAGAATTTGGCGCGAGACGTTTAGGATTTTCGATGAGTCTTTCAACTTCAAAGCCTTGTGCTTTTATCATTTGGAGTGGTTCGGTGAAGTCTGAAAGGATATCCCCTGGATCTTTCGAGAGTATCCACAAATACTTGCGATCTGGAGTGCCTACGATAGCCCTCTCGTAGTTCTCATCGATCCAGAGTATCCAGTAGTCGCCCAGAAATAAATTTGCGGGAAACGGGTCAAAACGGACCTCGAGTTTACCATCGCCTACCGGCTTGGCTGTGCCCGTGATACGAGTTGCTTCCCCATTCGACCTCAATCCCTCATTCAAAATGCGAACAGGTCCCTCAAGTCCCACCCCATAAGTTGCTTTCGCCGCGATGAGGTTCCTTTCAAAGCGGTTTGGGAGTCGTGCTAATTCATGCCATTCCCCGTCATAGCGGTTTAAGTCAAAGTTTTGGACTGTTTGAATCGGCGGCAGAGATTCCAAGCAGGATACCAAAAAGAGTAGAGAGATTAGAAATACTAGAACTTTCATAATTTCATGGCGATTTCGGCTACGATCTTATCGACGGAACAGCTTTGCGTTGTTACCAATTTATTTTGGCCGTCCTTAGGCAAAGGCTCCCTCAGTGTCCAGTCCTTGATTTTCATCAAGGATTTCTCGAATCCCTACTAGCTCATGCATAATCCATCGGTGGCGATGTTATCATAAGTGGTCCCATGACATTGATAGTGAATTGATATTAAGATTTTTTCGAGGTCTCGGAAATCATTGAGGCAGTTACGGAATCTCTTTGTATCATCGCTCTTGGTAGTAGAAACATGACCAAATCCTTAGATGTTAAATCGATTCCTTCTATGATCCCATTTTGTGGTCTTGACGGGGCTCGAACACCAAATTGGTAAGTGAGTAGGGAGTCAGTTAGGAGAGAATTTCAATTTTCGGAATTTAGAAGGACTATAGATAGATTTCCTCATGCTGAGGGATTTACAAAGGCATGAGGTGGATAGATCAGTCTAATTAGCGGCGCGAAGCGACTCATTTTGAGACCGAATTCGCGCGGAAGTCAGTCTCGGTTGTTTTGGGGAGAGGATCGTCTGAAGAATGGGTAGAAAATCATAAGTCCCCTAAAAAAATAAAGTGCTGAAAATCAGTTTGTTATGGAGCTTGTGAAATTTTTCACAAATTCCCCTTGTGAAACAATTCACATGCTTCTAAAATTGTCACAGCGATGGCAAACTTTTTTCCCCGTTGGATAAACTTATTGCCGCTGAAAATTGCGGTTTGTCTTGGAGCGTTAGGAGCCGGCGTAGTTGCCGGTATCACCTACTATGCAACGCCTGAGGCCCAAAGAGTTGGATATCAGCCGACTCAACCTATTCACTTCGACCACAACCTTCATTCGAGTCAGCTGGGTTTAGATTGTCGTTATTGTCACAGTTTTGTTGAGCATTCCGGTCACGCCAACGTTCCTTCTGCCAATACTTGCTGGAATTGCCACCAGCACGTGAAGAAAGGCTCACCCAAGCTTGCGGCCTTACGGTCTGCGATGGGAGTGGATGAATATCACAGCCCGATTCTTGACGAGGGAGGAAGTCCAGTCGACGGAAAGCCGATTGAGTGGGTTCGTGTTCACAAGGCGCCAGATTACGTCTACTTCAATCATTCGGCTCACCTAAACCGCGGAATTTCTTGCGTAAGTTGCCATGGCGAAGTCCACAAGATGGAGAAAGTTTATCATGCCGAAAGTCACTCTATGGGTTGGTGTCTAGATTGTCACCGTGCTCCTGAAAAACACCTCCGTCCACTCGAAGAAGTTTTCAATTTAAACTACGACCCTAAGATTTATTTGCAAGACAACGAAGTCATCGACACCGAGGGTTTAATCGTTGGAAAAGGAGAGAGAATCGAAACACCTAAAGATTTTGGCAAATTCCTCCGCTTTCACTGGGGAGTTCAGCCAAAGGAGTCCTGTGCGACATGTCACCGTTAAAACCTGCCCGAGATGAGTAAACGCGTCTGGAATCCACCTGTCACTCCGAGCAAAGGAGATACCACCACCGCTTGGCGTAGTGTCGGCGAAAAGGAAGGCACTGAGAGCTTTCGCAACCTGCTCGATAAGGAATTTCCCCAAGGGGATACTCTTGATGAGGAGGACCAAAAGGTCTCTCGCCGGAACTTTACCAAGCTCATGGGAGCTTCAAGCGCTCTTGCTGGGCTTGGTCTTGTATCCTGCCGACGTCCGGAAACCTACATTGTGCCCTATAAGAAGGCACCTGAGTGGATTATCCCCGGAACGCCGCTTTTCTATGCAAGCACGCGCCCATCGGCTACTGGAGCAGTTCCTTTAGTGGTGACGACTCATGAAGGTCGTCCGACAAAACTCGAAGCCAACCATGACCACCCCGATGCTTCCGGAACTTGTGCGCACACCCAAGCTTCGGTTCTCGATCTCTACTCTCCTTCTCGCTCGCGCAAGATCTTGAAGGACGGGAAAGATGCTACGAAGAGCGAGCTTAAGGCATCGCTTCAATCTCTAGATCTTACCAAGACGGCCTTGGTTTTTGGCAATGATGATTCTCCGACCCGCAACCGCCTGGCACAAAGTTTAGCCGATAAGGGCGCTACTTTGTTTTCCTACGAGGCAACTTCAGGCGAGCCGCTTGTGCCTGGAGTTTCGCTTGTCGTCGATTTTGCGAAGGCGTCCCGCATTCTTTCTCTCGATTGTGACTTCCTTGAGACTGATCCCATCGGAAGTTCCAAGGCTTTTTCAGCTAAGCGCCAGGGCGGGAACGAAAATTACGATCAAGAAGGAGACGTCAATCCAGCCAAGATGAATCGCCTCTATCAGGTTGAGACCCAGTTCAGCCTTACTGGTGGAATGGCGGATCACCGACTTAGGGTTGCGCCAAGTAGAGTTGAACTCATCGCTGGTGCAATGGCTGCCGCATTTGGGATCAGCTCTTTTAAAGTAGAGGCTGAAGACAAAAAGGCACTTTTTCCTGGTGCTGAAGATCCAGAGGGCGAGTTTGAAAGCTGGATTGCAGAGTGCAAAAATGATCTTGAAACTGCTGGCACGGGGGCCTTGGTCCTCGCCGGTTCTCGTCAGAGTAAAGCGGTCAAACAGATTGCAGCGGCCCTAAACGAAAAGCTCGGTGCCTCGGCAATTCGCCCGGTTCAGACTGACCTTGGAAAATATAGGGATCTAGCTGACCTGACCAAAGAGCTTGAAAATGGTTCCATTGAGAACGTCGTGCTCCTCACTCCATCAAACCCTGTCTTTGATGCTGACGGCTTTGCTGAGGTTCTTGCGAAAGCAAAAGTTTCGATCCATTTTGGTCTCCGCACAGACGCAACGGCATGGGCCTGTAATTGGCACATTCCTGCAGCCCACTATCTTGAAAGTTGGGGTGATGCTCGAACCGAGAACGGAGTTTATTCTCTCATCCAGCCGATGATTTTGCCTCTGTATGGTGGACTTTCTGAGCTGGATCTTTTACATGTTCTTGGAGGAGGAGACCTTCCAGAGGGCGATTTTTTCCCAGCAATGGGCGAAGTTAAGACAACTTTGGCCGAGTTGACTGGCAAGGCAGATGACGAAAACTGGCGGAATGCGCTTACCAACGGGTTTGTTGAAGGTACAGCTTACCAGGAAGGTAAAGTCAACGTGATCGTGCCGGAAATCAAGCAGACCCCGGCCCCTTCGCCAAATGCCTTAGAGGTAATTTTTGCGACTGATCATTCTCTCTTAGATGGTCGTTTCATCGACAATGCTTGGCTCCAAGAGGCGCCCGATCCAATCACCAAGTTAACTTGGGATAATGCAGCCCAGATTTCACCGATTACTGCAAAGGAATTAGGGATTTACGATAAAGTGATCGCTTTAGAGCCTAAAACCCCTCTGATGCGTGTCGGAGCTAAGGTTAAAGTTTCGAAGCGCTACGAAACTGGCGAGGGTGAGGGAAATCATTCTCCTATGATCAATCTTACCGTCAATGGTCGTGAGATCAGAGTGCCCGTTCTCATAGCTTATGGTCACGCTGATAACGCGATCACTCTTCCCGTCGGTTATGGTCAAGCCGCCGATGATGGTCGGCAGGGAGCAATCAAGTTTGACGAAAATAGGCCGGTCGTTGGTCACGTCGGGCTCAATACTGGCTTCAATGCCTACAGTCTCAGGACTAACGAAACTCCCTACTTCGCTACTGGCGGTGTTGTCAAGACCACGGAAGATAAGTATCCAGTCGCGCTCACCCAAGAGCACAATTCGATGTATGGTCGCGCGCTTGCTCGCGAAATTTCGACTGATGATGTTGCTGGAAAGGGTGGCTTTGAGGACCAACTAGAAAATGTAAAGAAGCAGGGGATGGATTCTCATGCTCCACCGAATATTTCCCTATACAAGCCGGAGGGCAGCGAGACTTGGTCTAAAACTGAGCTTGCTAAGAAGACTCACCTTGCAGATGAGATTCACCAGTGGGGAATGGCGATCGACCTTAACACTTGCACTGGCTGTAATGCTTGCCTCGTGGCCTGTCAGGCGGAGAATAATATTCCGGTTGTTGGCAAAAGTCAGGTTGCGATGGGTCGCGAAATGCACTGGGTTCGCATGGATCGTTATTTCGCATCTCAAGAGCATCCGGTCGAGCATGGTCATGTCAACCATTCCAAAGAGAATCCGGAGTGGGTTACTCAAAATCCCGAGTCAATCCCTCAACCTGTTTCCTGCGTTCAATGCGAAATGGCTCCTTGCGAGACTGTTTGTCCAGTAAATGCAACGGTCCACACCGAAGAGGGTATTAACTCTATGGCATATAACCGCTGTATTGGGACCCGGTATTGTGCAAACAATTGCCCCTATAAGGCTCGTCGTTTCAACTTCTTTGACTACAACAAACGAAACCCTGTCATCAAAGGTAATCTGTATAAAGGCCCGTTCGGTAAGAAGCAGGTTGGCGAGGCTCCATCGAAGCAGCGCAATCCGAATGTGACCGTGCGTATGCGGGGTGTCATGGAGAAGTGCACCTATTGTGTCCAAAGACTAGAGTCGGCAAAGATAAAACAAAAACAGCAACAAAAGGTTAATAAGTATGCCTCTGGTAAAAAGTCTCACGAAGTCGCGGTGGATCGCGTGAAGGACCTTCGTATCAAAACCGATACAGTGAAGGTGGCTTGCGAGGATGCCTGTTCCTGTGGTGCCATTTCATTCGGAAATCTCCTCGATATTAAATCAAAAGTTGTCCGTGCTAAAGGGAATGTTCTTGATTCGATTAAAATCATTCAGGGGCCTAACTATAAGGAAGTCGAAGGCAGCAAGCGAAACTACGATTTACTTCAATACGTCAATACCCGTCCGCGCACGAGCTACCTCGCCCGTGTTAAGAACCCCAATCCCGCAATGCCTGATGCAAAATTCCTTGGTCAGGCAACGATCAACATCCACTAATTTGCGAATTCTTTCCAGCGACTGAAACCCATGTCCCAAGCGACCACACAGCCTGAGAATACCACGAGCGGGATCAAAATTCCTGTCCTCGAGCGCGAGGAGTTGATTCTTAACAAACGTTCCTACCACTGGATCACCGAGCGGATTTGCGGTGTTGTCGAAGGGCGGCAGCCGTTTCTTTGGTGGATCCTTTTTATTCCATCCGCCATTATTGCACTCGTCGGGGTTGTCGGTGGCCTCACTTATCTAGTTTCCACCGGAGTTGGAGTTTGGGGGAACACAAACCGCGTCATGTGGGGATGGCCTATTGTGAATTTTGTTTTTTGGATTGGTATCGGGCACGCCGGAACATTGATTTCTGCGATTCTTTTCCTAACTCGTCAAAATTGGCGAACCTCTATTAACCGGGCTGCCGAGGCCATGACGATTTTTGCGGTGATGTGCGCGGGTATCTTCCCGGCCTTTCACGTTGGACGTGTCTGGATGGCTTGGTTTCTTGCGCCAATTCCAAACTCAAACGCGATCTGGCAGAACTTCAAGTCGCCGCTCCTCTGGGACGTTTTCGCAGTCTCTACCTACTTCACGGTCTCCCTGATCTTTTGGTTTCTCGGTATGGTTCCAGATCTTGCGACGATTCGCGATCGTTGCAAGCCTGGTATCCGGAAGTTCATGTATGGAATCTTTTCATTGGGATGGCGTGGAGGTAACCGCCAATGGAGCCACTATGAGATGGCCTACTTGCTTCTAGCGGCGCTTTCGACCCCGCTCGTTCTCTCGGTGCACTCGGTTGTTTCGTTTGACTTTGCAACATCGGTTGTTCCGGGATGGCACACCACGATCTTCCCACCCTACTTTGTAGCAGGTGCGATCTTCGGTGGATTTGCGATGGTACTAACCATCATGATTCCCGCGCGGGCCCTCTACGGCCTGCATGACATGATCACGATGAAACACATCGATAATATGTCGAAGATCATTCTCTTGACCGGCACTATCGTGGGCTATGCCTACTTGATGGAGCTCTTTATCGCCTTCTACTCGGGCGCAAAGTATGAGGGGGCGGCTTTCCTCTTCCGAATTGATGGGCCTTATTGGTGGGCCTATTATTGCATGATGGGGCTAAACGTTCTTTCTCCGCAGATCTTCTGGTTTAAAAGGTGCCGCGAAAATCTCTGGGTCGTGATGGCGGTTGCGATGTGCGTCAACATTGGAATGTGGTTTGAGCGTTTTGTGATTATTGTCACTACGCTGGCTCGGATGTGGCTACCAGGTGACTGGAAGACTTATAGTCCAAGCGGCGTCGATATTCTGACCTTTGTGGGAACAATTGGAATGTTTCTCGCTCTCTTCTTATTATTCCTACGTTTCCTTCCTTGTATCAACATCGCCGAGGTTAAATGGACCCTCAAGGAGAGTGATGCTCACGATGAGGACAAGAAAGATCATCCTGATCATGGCATCGAAGTGATCGAAGCTTATCAATACGAATTACACGAGAATCCCGAAGGAGCCGCAAAGGAGGCTGGGATTAAAACTGAAACCGCAACTGCCGAGAGCTAAATGAGCACGAAAGTCCGCAGAGTTTACGGCTACCTCGCCGAGTTCAAAAATGCTTCGCAGCTATATAAGGCTGCCGAAAAAGTCCGGGATGCCGGATTCAAAAAGTGGGATTGTTACACGCCGTATCCGGTTCACGGATTGGATGACGCGATGGGTGTGAAGCGCTCTATTCTTCCTTACTTTGTATTCTTTGGAGGCCTGACTGGTTTCCTCACCGCGATTGCTTTGGCTTACACGACTCAAGTTGGTCTTTACCCGACGGTAGTGCAGGGTAAGCCCGCCAACATTTTCACGACGGCAGCGTTCTTTCCCGTTATGTTTGAGCTCACTATTCTCTTCTCGGGTTTCACGGTTCTCTTTGGACTGCTCGCTTTGATGGGGCTACCGCGCTGGAACCACCCGATTTTTGCAAGTAAGCACTTTAAACGTGTGACCGATGATAAGTTCTTTATCGCGATTGAGGCCCGTGACGCAAAGTTCTCGGCTGATAGCACCAAGTCTCTTCTCGCTAAAATTGGTGGGGATAACATCGAGCTCGTGGAAGACAATTCTGAGTAAGCCATGAAATACTTTTTTCTCTCTCTCATCGCCCTGTCAATCCTTGTGGTCGGGGTGTTTGGATTCCGTGGCGACAAATTTTCGCAAGCACCTATTCAGGTTTTTCCTGACATGGATGATCAGGATAAGGTCAAGGCTCAGACCGCCGATTCCTTTTTTGAGGATGGCATGGGCTCCCGTAGGCCAGTTTTAGGAACTATTCCTCGTAATGCTGAGGCAGGAGTAATGCCCATTGAGTTCGGAGCTGGACGCGCTGGCTACTACTTCGACGGAAAGAAAGAGGACACGTTCGGTAATGGTCTACCTGATGATCTTGGGATCAAAAGCGAGGCCGATATGGTAGGTCTCTTGGGACGTGGGGAGGACATGTTTAATGTCCACTGCGCCATCTGTCACGGTAAGTCGGGTAACGGAAAGGGTGTTGTTTCCCACCATTTAGGACAAGTTGGTGTTGGGGTTCCTAGTCTCTACAACTATCCTCAGGAAACCTCACCTGACGGCTATATTTACGAGGTCATCTCAAACGGCAAGGGCCTTATGGGAGGCTACAAACACAACCTACCCGTTCGCGACCGATGGGCCATCGTTTCTTACATTCGCGCGCTTCAGGCTTCTGCTAAATAACACTTTCATCTGACTCAATACGCCATGGCACATCAAGTGACATCAAAAGACATTCCGATTAACGGGGAGCACCTGGAGAAGGGTAAAATTGCGTCCCTTCAGATGATTTGCGGTGGCATCGGTGGAATTGGTCTGCTCGCAAGCATCATTTTTCTGGTCAGCGGAAGTGGTGAGATCCATGGGAGCTATACATTTTCCTGGCTTTTCGCAGTTTTCTTCGTCACGACAATCGTCCTTGGTGGTTGTTTCTGGACTTTCCTTCATAACCTCTCGAATTCGGGGTGGGGGACATCCGTCCGTCGATTGATGGAGAATCTTGGATTTGTTTTTCCATTCATGGTGGTCTTTTTCGTTCCATTTCTTTTCCCCAATGTTCAGCAGTATCTTTACGAATGGATGACTGCCTATCGGGATGTTGTTGGGGACAGCGCGAATGCTAAAGAGGCACTTTTACACGACTCCGATCCTCATAATCATCTTCTTGCTGCCAAGACATTCTACCTTAATCCAGGATTCTGGTATGCAAGGGTCGCTTTCTATTTCATTGGACTAGGCTTCTTCATCTTCCTCGTTCGAAAGTTCTCTATTGCTCAAGACACCGATGACAAGCCTGGCACCAAAAATCTCTTTGCGGCCCGCAAGCACTCTTCCTGGAGTATGATCATCTTCGGGGTGACCTTAACCTTTCTAGCACTCGATTTTGTGATGGCTCTAGATTACTCATGGTTCTCGACAATGTTTGGGGTCTATGTCTTTGCTGGGTCAGCCCTAAACTCAATGGCCGTCCTGATCCTTACTGGAATTTTTCTACAGAAGATGGGTTACCTCAAAAACGTTGTGACTCAGGAGCACTATCATATCATGGGCAAACTCTGCTTCGCCTTTACTGTCTTCTGGGCTTATATTTCGTTTTCTCAGTTTTTCTTGATCTGGTATGCCAACATTACAGAGGAGAGTCGCTATTTCCTTCTGCGAAATACTGAAAACTGGAATCTACTGAGTTTAGCTCTTGTGTTCATGCATTTTGGACTTCCTTTTTTGGCGCTTCTCCGTTCGGACGTAAAGAAAAGCCCGAAGTTCATGACGATCCTTTGTTTCTACATCCTCTTTATGCATGTCTTGGATGTTTACCATATGGTCATTCCTGAGCGTGGCCCATCAGTTGGTCTTGTGATTGACCATCATCCTCAACTTTGGATCTCTGGTTCATGGTTAGGTGATGTTCTTGCTCTTATTATCGCTGTTTGTGCTTGTCTGTTTCTTTATCTTCGAAATTTAACGTCCACCGCTCTCTACCCTCATCGCGATCCTCGTATTCTCGAGTCCGCTAATCTTCACAATTAAAGGCCATGGATCATTCCCGCGACAATCCTCTTAGACGCTTCAGTGCCTTCTGGATCGCCATCCTGTTGGCGACTTCCTTTGGTATTGCACTTATAATTACTCAGCCCTTTGCACCGGATAAAACGGATAAAGCTTATCAAATGCTGAGCGAAGGCCGGCTCGAGATTAAAGATGAAATTGATCGTGCCCAAGACGACGCTCTTAACAAGGAGACCCTTGCAAAGGCTCTTCAGGCACAAGCAAAGTCCTTTGATAAAAATATGGAAAGCAAGGGTAGTATGCCAGTCCCGGGTGCCGCTCCTATTACTGCTGAAACACCCACCGATTAATACTTTTTTTAATGCTTCAACGCGAACACTTTCATGGCTGAGGAAAATTCTACCGCAGATTCTAAGGACGTCCTTTTACGCTCGTCGATTGATCGCTCTCTTCGTCATCCCGTGATGTTTTTCTTCGCGAGTGGTTCCCTTTGGCTGGTGCTCTCCATTATCTTGGGGTTGGTCGCTTCTGCTAAGAAGCACAGCCCCGAATTCCTGACCTGCTTTTCTTGGCTGGACGCCGGAAAAGTAGACGCCGCTCATATGAGCACCATGATTTATGGATGGGGCTCACAGGCTGCTTTTGGAATCATTATCTGGTTGATGGCTAGGCTTTCCCGTAAAGAGTGCACGGCGTCAGGGGTCATTCTCTGGGCGGCTCACGTCTGGAATGCCGTAGTCTCATATGGTGTCATCAGGATCATAATGGGTGAAGGTTCCGGCGTCACATATATGGAATTTCCAAGCGAAGTTTGGCCCCTCCTCTTGATTTGTTATACCGCAATCACAATTTGGTCGCTGATTCAGTTTCAGGTTCGCGATGCCGGTCATGTTTATGTGAGCCAGTGGTATCTCCTCGCTGGTTTATTATGGTTTCCCTGGATTGCAGTAACAGCATGGGTCTTTGTATTTCTCATGGATGGCCATCCCTTAATGGTTGCTGGAGTAGCGGCTTGGTTCAAAGGAACCCTTTTTTCTCTCTTCTTCCTTCCGGTCGCTCTAGGCAGCTCATATTATCTAGCGCCAAAGGTAACGGGGCGTCCAGTTTACAGTTACAATATTGCTCTCTTCGGTTTTTGGTCCCTTGCGGTTTTCGGGCCATGGGCGGGGATGCAGAAGCTTGCCGGCGCTCCCGTTCCTCAATTCCTTCCATACGCTGGGGCGGCCTCGATGATTTTAATTCTCATTCCTGCGATCGCTGTGGGTTACAACATTATTAAAACAGTGATTGGTAACAGCGAGGCCATCGCGGAAAGCCCGTCTCTTCGGTTCACTGCAGCAGGAATCGTCCTTTTTGTTGTTTTTGGGGCCTTGTCTGTATTTCTCAATACTGTTTCAGCCTTAAAATTGACTCAGTTCAGCTCTACAGGTTACGGATTTGATATCTTAGGACTTTATGGGGTATTCTCTCTTTGTGCTTTTGGATCAATCTATTTTATCGTCCCTCGAATTACCCGGCGCGAATGGCTTTCTAGGCGCTTTATCAAGTGGCACTTCTTCTTTTCTCTTTATGGTGTCTCTTCCGTTGTAATCTGTGCTGTTGCCGGTGGTTTATCTCAGGGGCAAGGAATCGAGGACCTTAGTCAGCCCTTCGGAACGATGGCCGAGCGCGGGAGTCAGTTTAGTTGGGGAGTGACGATTGCTTGGGCCTTCATTCTCTTTGCGAACTTATTTTTCTGCTTCCATTTGCTCTTGATGTGGGCTCGCCTCGGTCGACGGTCTTCGCACCCTACACTGCTGAACACAAGTCATCCGACTAGTCCTCATGGGGCGGAGGGTGAGGTTAACAATTACAGTTCCGCTTCTGCCTAAATATCAAGTTTTCCATCAACCATGACTTTCAAAGCATTCATCATCGGTCTTTTAGCAACCTTCGGTATTCCCTGGTTGCTATTGGTGGTTGTTCCGTATTCAACGATGCGGAGTCTTGAGCCCGTTAAGTATGAAAAAAATTCGGAGCTTTCAGGGGCTTTCGTTCCGAAGCGCGATGGCAGGATAAGAGAAGGCTCAAAGATTTTTGGTCAGGAAGGTTGTGCTCTTTGCCACACCCAGGTCATTCGACCAACCTATGCTGGCAATGATGTCCACCGCGCTGAGTGGGCCGGTCTTCGTAAAAGCAGTAGCGTCGATGAGGATACTCGCCGGGAGACGATCGCTCAAGATTTCGAGCAAGAGGAAGTTGCTCACCTTGGGCAAACTAGAGTTGGACCTGATCTGTCGAACTTTGGACGCCGCCTGGAACATTACCTCAAGGTTAACAAGAGTAGTCGGAATCCAGAGCAATGGACCTTTATGCATCTCTATAATCCGAAAGGAGTCCCTCGTTATGAAGTTCCAGAAATTGGTGCGCAAATTATCACTTCTTGGAAATCAACCTGCCCTCCGAAAGGTGGTCTGTTTAGACAGGTCCAAGTGAATGGCGCAGGGCATGGTAACTTGCCTCTTAAAATTGAGGAGGGAGTTGGTATCAAACCCACTGACCGGGCTAGAGCTCTCGTAAGCTATCTAGTCTCCCTCAAGAAGGACACTCTCGGAAATCCTCTTCCTGAAGCTCTTAACTTTAATCCCAAGGCCCCAAAATCCAAAGAATAGCCATGTCTGATTCATCATCATCAAGTGACCTTCGTCCAGATTTGGACGAATTGATCAATGTTCAAGATGCTCATAGCGCCCTAAAGGGTGATCCTGCAGCTGGTCGGGAGAAAACAGTTCGTGAAAACGGCATGGAAGCTGTGTCACTCTGGCTTGTTTTAATTTCTGCGATTGTAGTTTTGGCTGCTGGTGCTGTGATGGGTCAAGGTGGTGCATTTTTTGGATACGACGAGCTAGTTAAAGACGGCTACATGCGGAGACCGTCTCCAGTGCCACAAGATGCCCCAAAAGTGCCAATCGCGGCTCTTGCTTTATTTCAAAAGGAGGGAAAAAAAGTCTACGGAGCCTGCGTGGCGTGTCACCAAGATAGCGGCCTAGGCCAGACCGGTCAGTTTCCGCCTCTTGCGGGGTCTGAGTGGGTTGTCGGCAGTACTGAGGCCCTCTCCATGATTATTCACAATGGAGTGGCTGGTCCGATCGAGGTCGCAGGAACTCAGTATAATGGTAATATGAGTGCATTCGGAGCCAATCTGAATGCTAAAGAACTTGCTGCCCTGATGACGTTTATCCGTACTTCTTGGGGGAACGACGCAAGTATTGTTTCGCCTTCTATGGCAGCCAATGCCCTCGAAATTTCCAAGAAGCGTGGCGGTAGTCAAACAAGTTCAGAAGAGCTTAAAAAATCACATGACAAGATGCTTCCCGGTGACATCTTAGAACCAGATACTTTGTTGGATCCCGAAACCTGGGAGCCAATTGCAGCTGACCAATAAATAAACCTACAACCGACCATTGATTTTACTATGAGCGCGGACCCCCACGACCAACATGACGAGCACCATCACGTTCTTCCCTGGTGGAAGAAGTATTTCTTTTCAACAGACCACAAGACGATTGGAATCCAGTATGGTTTAGCAGCTGGTGCTTTTCTTCTTTTCGGTTTCTTTTTAATGATCGTGATGCGCTGGAGCATAGCGTATCCACATGAGCCACTTCCTGGTTACATGAGTTGGATGTTTACGGATGGCTGGAAAGCTCGCTGGTTGGATGATGGCAAGGTTACTGGGGAAACCTATAACATGTTCGGTGCTATGCATGGCACTATTATGGTTTTCCTTGGAGTTGTTCCATTGGGGTTTGCGGCTTTTGGAAACTATGTGACGCCCCTTCAAATCGGTGCCCCAGATATGGCGTTTCCAAAGTTAAACATGGCAAGCTTTTGGGTCTATCTTGCAGGTGGGCTTGTGATGTGCATGAGCTTTTTCATGGAATCTGGCGCTGCTAAGTCTGGTTGGACAAATTATTCACCGTTAGCGGGATACGCCGACAAACAAATAGTGAATCAGTTTCTTGCGGGTCAGACGCAATGGTTGATCGGACTCGTTTTGCTGATCACATCCTCTCTTCTTGGATCAGTTAATTTTGTGACAACTATTATTCAGCTTCGCGCGAAGGGTCTTACCTGGATGCGTCTTCCATTCTTTGTGTGGGCTATGCTTGTAACGGGATTCTTGCTTTTGCTCGCTTTCCCACCACTTGAGGCTGCTGGCATAATGCAATTAATGGACCGAGTCGTTGGTTCGAGTTTCTTTATGCCATCTGGTCTTTATTCGGCATCGAGTGGGGCCGCTATGGATATTTCTGGCTCAGGTAGCCCCCTTCTCTACCAGCACCTTTTTTGGTTTCTAGGGCACCCCGAAGTTTACGTTCTCCTTCTCCCTGCGATTGCGTGCGTAGCTGAAATTATCCCTTGTAACACTCGCAAGCCACTGTGGGGATACAAGTCTATGGTTTGGTCAGTTGTCATTCTTGGTTTCCTTTCTTTTATCGTATGGGCTCACCACATGTATCTGACCGGAATGGGGCCAGTGATCTCAACTTTTTTCCAGACCACTACGGTTTTGATTTCAGTGCCTTCGGTTATCCTACTCACCTCGATGATTATTTCGCTGTGGGGTGGTTCGATTCGCTTCACCATGCCAATGATTTGGGCCGCGGCTTTTCTTCCAATGTTTGGTATCGGTGGTTTAACTGGTTTACCATTGGCCTTTAATCTCGCTGACCTTCACTTACACGATACCTATTATGTTATTGGCCACTTCCACTATGTGGTAGCGCCTGGAATTCTCTTCGGGCTTTTTTCGGGGGTTTATCACTGGTATCCCAAAATGACTGGGCGCTTCATGGATAACTTTCTAGGGCACCTCCATTTTTGGCCCTCTCTCGTATGCATGAACCTTCTCTTTTTCCCAATGTTGACCCAAGGTATGGCCGGATTCCATCGCCGTTGGTATAACGGGGGGGAAGGGTATATCGAAAAGGGAGTCGAGGGGGTAAATGTCTTTGGTATTACAGTCGCTGAAAAAATTTCTTTGAACGAGATCATGACGGGGTCCGCAATCGCCCTCGCGGTTTTTCAGCTGCCATTCCTTGTGAATATGTTTATTAGTTATTTTTGGGGCAAAAAAGTGACTAGTGATAATCCATGGGACGCAACCACGCTTGAGTGGGCCACGCCAACTCCTCCAGGACATGGTAACTTCACTTTTGATCCCGCAATTTATCGTGGACCATACGAATATAGCCGCCCCGACCACGATTCTGATTTCTTCCCGCAATGGGAAGAGCCAAAGCGTGACGCTCCAGCTAAAGAGGTCGAGGTGGAACCTGAAAAGACAACGACCATGGTCTAGTAACGATCAAATTCTCGCCAAATAAATTCAACCTGATCCATGGAAATTCCGTTTATTGTTAATGCCCGTAAGGATACTGGTCTCTTCAATTCAAAGGTCGGTATCTGGCTATTTCTAGCTTCTGAAGTTACCTTGTTTGGGGGTTTGTTCTCGGGCTACCTATTCTTGCGGCTCTATGCAGATTATCCGTGGCCGGAGCGAGCTCTTCCGGTTCTCCCTGGTTTGATCAATACTTTTGTTCTGATTGGTTCTTCAATCACAGTGGTATTTGCTTGGGCTGCGTTAAAGATGCGGGAATGGCGAAAGTTCCAGATATATATGGCGATCACCTTACTTTCCGCAGGTCTTTTTATGGTGCTCAAAGGTATCGAATATAATGCGAAATTCGGCCACCAAGCGGTTCGTCTTCAAGGAGGCGGACCAGTTCAAGATAGCGCAATTGTTGAGGGTCATCTTCACTATGCTGAGCTTAATGACGAAGGTCTCATGGTTGAAGTTGATGAGGACCGTAAAAAAGAGGACGGCGTTTTTAAGGCAAACCATGTTTTGATCAAAGCCTCAGAGTTCACCTTCGTTTTAACACGGCCAACTCATGAGGCTTATGTGAAAGAGATACTCGATCAGGCTGGCGATCGCAGCAAAATTTCCCTCGCCGAACCTTATCGAGTAATCGACAAAGATGAGCTTAATGCTGGTCAAATGAATCGTGATCAGCTTTCGAATACCGAGTTGGCGCGCATTGCTGAGAAGGGAAGTGAGCTTAGCATCGACTTACTCGACAAACTCGAAGATGCCTTCCTTGAAGCTCGTTCACACGACCGAAAAATCCGAACTGAGTTCCTTGCTGCCTCCTGGGATTGGGTTCGAAACGTGAAAGGTGAAGAAGAAGCTGCTACTTTCATCGTTGAAAAAGAGATTTGGAAAGACCGTCGTGCTGAGGATGCCGAAAAGCTTAAAATTTTGAGCCTCCGTGCCGCTTCTGAAGTCACTTTTAAGGTTGATCCACCCCTTACCTTAGTCCTTAAGCCTGGTGACCTTGTGAAGAAGGTCAATGTGGGCGATTTAAGTGCCAAGCTCCGCGATGATACTTTAGTCTCCGGTGAAGTGCTACCAAGCCCGATGATAATGGGGGTCGACGCTTTAGATTTCCGGACGACTGCTCAACGGGCTGAAGCGGAAGGTCTCGATCCAGTTCCTGTTATCGAAGAAACCTGGTTGCTTAATCATAAGGCCCATCATGGAAGCCATGATGACCATGGTGAAACTGAAGGAGCTGATCATCGTAATGAGTTCAAAAAGATATGGGATTGCCACATGGCTTGGTTGAAGGCTGAGACGGAAAGGCTTGAAAAAAAGGGACGTGTTCCGACCCTCAATGATAAATATCGAGTTAATTGGGATCAGATCTTAGCCTATCAGGCATTAGATTACGATGTCGAAAAGGTTTACGAACAGGGTAAGTCTCGGACCTTAGAGCGGAATGGTCTTTTCGATCTCGATGGGTTTGCTGGCGCGAACCACAAGATTCACAAAGGTAAGTTTCCCCATCTGGAAATCCCACGCGCTAATATTGGATTTGAAGCTACCTTTACACCGAAGTGGAACACTTATTACGCAATTTATTTCACTATTACTGGTCTGCATGGCTTGCACGTGATTGGAGGAGCATTAGTCCTAGGCTACTATCTGTTTTTCGGTCGGAAAATGTATGACTCTAATCCTGAATGGTTGGCGAACAGGGTGGAAGTGGGTGGCCTTTTCTGGCACTTTGTCGATCTCGTCTGGATTTTTCTCTTCCCAATTCTCTACCTAATGTAATCCTCGCAACGTCTCTCCTGATTTCTAAAAGTACAAACTTATGGCTGGGTCTATCGAAGAAGTAAAAAAAGCGAAGAAGCTCTATCTGTTTATCGGCACTTTGCTGTTTGTCTTTACTGTGGTCACCGTAATGGTCGCTACAATTGAGTGGCTAGACTTCGGTGAGCACGGATTTGACGGAGTAGATGCCACCATTGGTCTTTGTATCGCTGCTTTCAAAGCGAGTCTCGTGATGCTTATTTTTATGCACCTTAATAATGAGCGCCCCATGATCTATTTTTTCTATATTCTTGGAATAGTGATGGCATTTTTCTGTATGTGGTTGATAGGTTTATCGAAGAGCGATCCGATCGAGTATGGAAATGAGTCTTACAGCGATGGCTTTTACGATCCCTCCAAACCTGCCACTGATGTTCATGGCAACTAGAAAAATTTTAACACCTTAGATTATGTCAATTAGAGGATTTCACCTCATTTTTATCGCAATCGCCGCATTGTTTTCTGCGGGATTTGGTGTCTGGGCCCTGTTTATCGATGAGCAGTCGTCTGGATCTGGGATAAAGATTTTTGGAGGAATGACTCTTGTGGCTTCCGCCGTCCTAGTCGTCTATGGCTTTTATTTTAGACGGAAATCAAAGGACATCATTATTTAAATACTCCCAATCTATGACCCCTATATCCTCACTTCTAGCGTGTGCAACTTGTGCAAATTCGTTCAAGCACGGCGGCCAAGACGCAGCGGGCTGGGCTATTGCTTTAATGCTCTTAGTCATCGTCCCACTCGTGACCATGGTAGTCTGGTTCATGGTGAAGATAGCAAAGCGTGAGCGCGCCGGATTAGATCCTCAATTTTGCGACGATTATGTCGCTCCTACAAATAATTCCTAATTCTTAACTCCATGTTTATCCTACTAAATTGGTCAAAATGGCTCGGAATCCCCGAGAATTATTCCGATCACGGTGGCAATGTCGACCACCTCATCGATATTGTTCACTGGTTCATGTTCGCTCTCTTCATAGGGTGGACGCTTTTTTTCTTATTTTGTCTTTGGAAATTTAGGGCCTCAAAAAATGCTAAGGCCAGCTATCATGGTGTCACTAATCATGTGACTAGCCATCTTGAGATTGGGGTTGTAATCATTGAGGCGGTTCTTTTGCTCGGTTTTGCTTTCCCTTTGTGGTGGGAGCGGACTGATAGTTTTGAGGAAGTTCAGCAGACCGATCCTGCTCGGGTTCGTGTCGTGGCTTACCAATTCGGTTTCGGTTACCACTACCCAGGAGAGGATGGTAAATTTGGTCGGATTGACCGAAGTCTCGTCAGTAAGCCCGGAGACCCTTGTATCGATCCAGACGATCCAAATGGCTATGACGATTTTGTCTCAGGAATTTTGAAGCTCCCTGTGAAGCGGAATGCGATCCTCCAGGTCACGTCGACCGATGTGATTCATAATTATGCGATTGTGCCAATGAGGATCCAGCAGGATGCAATTCCAGGGCGCGATATTCCGATGTGGTTCATGCCAACCAAGGAACTTGAGACCTACGTGGTTTGCGGTCAGCTTTGCGGCGAGAACCATGCGAATATGCGCGGAGTCATGGAGGTTGTTAGTCAGAAGTCATTTTCAAGCTGGGCAGCTGAGCAGAGCAAAGCCTCACTCGAAAAGTCGCAGGAAGCTCTTGAGGCCGATAAGGCTGGTCTCGCAAGCAAATAGATTTGAGACAACCACTCTTCAGATGGCCGGGGTGAAAACCCTGGCTTTTTTTTAAGCGGATTCGAGAGGATGCTCTTTTTACAGCACTTGACCCGAGTGCTACATTCCCTCCTATGAATAAAACGCCTTTTCTCTTTCTGGTTGCCGCTTTACTGTTGGTAGCCTGTGGGGATTTGCTCGAGGTGCGGACAATTGGGCCGAAGGCTCAAAAATCGTCAAAGTTCAGTGAGAACGAAAGTGGGGTGGCGGGCATCAATGGTTATGCTAGCGCGAAGATTAAGAAGGAGAGTGAAGACATCGCGGTTGGAATAACCCCAGAGAGGGCCGGATATCTGCCTGAGGAGGTGGGAGATAATGTGGTAGTGGGAGACATGAAGCTCCCATCAGACGACGATTTTGAATGGGCTCCGATGGATCTTAAAACTGAATTTAAGTTAGGTGATAAATTTAAGAATCGTCCTACGATAAAAACTTCTTGGGTTACTAGTTATCAAGAGGCTCGGCGTGAATCAATGCGCGAAGGGAGACCTTTGTTGATCTGGTTTACCAAAACTGGGAGTCCTGGTAGCCCGATGTGCGCTCGGTTACAGCGTGAGGTTTTTGCAAAAGCTGACTTTGAAAAGTGGGCTAAGGAAAAGTTGGTAAGGCTAAAAGTTGACGCCACAGGTGGGAAACGGGAGGTTGACGAATTTGGCCAGTTGACTGGGTCGGTCACTGCTCGGCGCAAGTATGCCGAGAGGCTGAAAAAGCAGTTTAATGTTTTAGGTTATCCAACCCTGGTTGTCCTTCAGCCTGATGGTGCGGTTTACACCCGCGAGCGTGGCTATAGTCGGGGCGAGAAATCCGAGTTATGGGGGAAATTAAAAAACGCGGCCCTGACAATTGATCATAATCGTGGAGTGTGGGAACGGAAGATGGCAAAAAGGGGATATCGGAAGTGGATGGGCATGAATGACGAAGTGGTCTTCGCTAAGCTGACCCGCTACCACAACGGAAATCTGTGGCTCACTGAGCCTGATGGACATGTCATTAAAACTTCCCAGAAATATCTCTCTAAAAATGATCGAGGATGGATCATCGCAGAAAAAGAAAAGAGAGGGCTTTGATTTTTTATGACGGGGTGATTGGGCGGTGGTAGATCTGAGAGCTGGATATAAACCCTTTCAGCTTGTCTCAGTTGCTGGTTTGGCTTGCAACACGGATAAACATTCTTGGAGCATCACCTTCATAGATGATGTCGCGAAGCTTGAAGTTTGGGCCAAGGCTAGAATCACTATCAACTATTTCCAATTCGCTACTCACCCAATTTTCAAGGTCTGTGCTGCGTTGGGCCACGAAGCTGTAGATAGGATCATTAATTCTCACGTTGACTGATATCGTGCCGGTCGTCGTGTCGTGCAAGGTGATCGGAGTAACCTCCGAATTAGCAGGATTTCCACCGAAGAGGTATTCGTCCAAGTTAGAAAAACTGTCGCCATCACTGTCATCTTCAGGTGCGGTCCCCGCTAGTCCCAAATTGGTAAGGTAGGCATTGAAGGCGGTTAGGGTTTGAACGTAAGGGCTAAAATCCTGAGCTTGATCGACCTCCGATCCGAGTGGAGAAAAGAGGTTTGGTGAACCAAAGGTAGAACCCGATGAGCCATCATCGTATCCCAGAATTGTTTCAGAGGCATCATCGACGGGGGAAACTTTAGAAGAGGCATCGTTCTCAAGTTCAAGGATTTCAGAGCTTCCGACACCATCAAGTGGAGCAACGCCTTCACCGGCAGGACCGAAGATGATGGCTCCGGCAGAGTCTTTGAGGATGAAGGCTGTGTTACTGGAATTGATACGAATGTCATCGAGGTTACTCCCTGTTATGAAACCTGGTGTTCCTAGATGGATATTTGTCCACGCATAACCATCAGTAGCGATTTTGTTGACGCGGTTGACTTCGGTGTCAAGTCCACCGGCTATGCTGTTTCGCTCGATAAAGGTGAGTAAGGTGCCGTGGGAAATTGATGACCAGGTCGCAGCATCGCTCAGAACAATTGTGGTGGAAGCGACAAACTTCCCCGAAGGAGCAATTTTTCCAACCTCGATGGTCCAGTCAGTTAAGTTGATTGTTCCTGGTGTGTCGTCACCTACGACCGCGAGTTCAAACCAGTTCCCGCCGTTTCCGACAATTCGGCCAAAGTGGGAGTCGGTGGAGGCTGGAGCTCCATCTTCATCGGCTGCGGCGGTGCCACCATTTAAATAACGATCGGGCTCGACCGCATTATATTCGTTGAGAACAACGGTGGGCGAGGGGTGCAGGACTTCGAGTAGAAAGACGAGATAGCTGAGATTGTTTGCTGGGGCGCCACTATCGATTTGGATGGCTACCTCGTAGGCGCCTATGTCGGCGGTGGTCAGTAGGCGATTATTTGAAAGTTTCAGAATAGTTCCGTCGGTCGTCATCTCTATGAAGTTGGGCATCGCGAGACCCGTCACACTGTGGGTTGAGTCGAAAAAGTCGGCCTCAGCACTGTAACCTCCTCTGACTGCTTTGGTTGTGGAAATCGAACTGATTTGAGGAGGACTGCTTACCGCAAGGAAGCCGTTGAAAAGCTGAACTATGGAATCGTTGCTCCAGCGATTGGGCTGACCATAGCTAGAGGAGCTCCCGTCGTCGTAGTTGATATTGAGAGGGTTGGTTGAAGCAGAGGGGTTGGCCTCCAAGCGAAAAACCTCACTGTCGCCAACGGCAATCAACTCGTCGCCAATCCCATTGTCATTTGAATCGGAGAGGGCGATATTTTCTCCGGAAGATCCGTAAATGATCTCATTGGCGGCGTTTTTCCAAATAAAGCGGGTATCATCACTGCCGATCGGTGAACGGGAAGGCTGGGTGCTATTGGCTTGATCAATCACAATAGAGTCGTGCATCCAGATATTGGTCCAAGCGTAGCCATCGATATTAAGCCTAGAGCTTTGATTGAAGCTCGTTCCAACGTAACGATTGCCTTCAGAAAAAGTGAGGATGGTTCCAGCAGGAATACTTTTGAGTGCGACATGATCTGCGAGTTTAAGGATCTGGGTGCTGTCCTTATTCGTGATTTCAAGAGTCCATTTTCGAATGTCCGAGTTTTGGGTAACTACAAATTCAACCCAAGCCCCTCCATTACCTTCGATCCGGGAGAAGAATGAATCGAATGGAGCGCCGGCCTCAAGTTCGTCTCCACCACCGAGATACTCCTCGGTGCCTACGGCATTATATTCGTTTAGGATAATGGGGCTTAGAGCTGGGAGAACATTGATTTTGTATGTTTGAGACTCTTCGCGGTTAGTATTGTCGGTGGCGGTAATCTGAAAGGTATGTGTTCCGATATCATTGTTACTTGGGGTTCCGGTAAACCTACCAACACCATTGCTCACTGGAATTAAACTCAGCCAGGCTGGAGCATTTGAAAGAGAGAGAGAGATGGTGTCTCCGGGGTTTGGGTCAACCGATCGGACCCGGTATTCCGATACCGAGAGCGAAGAACCCGCGATGACGCTTGTCTGGAAGGGAATTACAAAAAATGGGGGAAGGGGCGACGGAACATCTGAGGAAATTCCCGGAGAAGCAACATCTTCGCTTGGATCTTCGCTTTCGTATGCCCCAAGAACATTATTACTGCTAAGCCCGCCGGGAACGGATTGACCGTCATTGTATTTCGCGAAGCTGAATCCTTCGGTGGCCGCTCCAAAGGCAAATCGGTCGACTAATCCACCGCTGTTATTGAAGAGGTTGACCTCGTCCCCCGCAGATCCAAGGCCCGGGAAGTTGCTGATTTCGGACTTGGTAATGACGCGAATAGAGAGATCGAGATTCCACAGAGAGCGGAAGGTGGTGTCAGGAGCATCGTTGAGCACGACCATCGAGGCCCCAGATTGCAACAGATAAGGAGGGAATCCCCCAGACGCACCAGAAATTCGATCATCATCGTCAAAGCTGTATCCTGCTATGTTTACGGCTGTTGCCCCCGTGTTGGAGATCTCGAACCAATCGCCATTAGCAGCGGTGTCTGAGTGATTGCTGTTCGACATGACCTCGGTGATTCTCAGTTGTGCACTGAGCGGGAGGGCAAGAGCTGGAAGGAGCAGGAGGGTCTTGGTCATGTGGTTAATAGAACTAAGATAGTTTTTCTTTTCGTGAGTTAAAGAGGAAAGAATTTTACGGGACGTTGGCTGATGATTTGGTGTTGAGACTTTCTCTTTGTTGAGGGACTGTCACTCATGGCAGTTGCATTTGCATCACTTGGGACAGGGTTAATAGTCGGCTTGATTTTCACTGCTTGCAAATTGCCACTTCCAGCTCCCCCGTTTTTTGCCGGAGTTATGGGAATTGTGGGCATTTGGGGAGGGAGTAAATTGTGGCTCCTGATTGAGCAGACCTTTAATCGCTAAACAAGATGTTAACTCAGGAAATTATTAGAAAGAAACGGGACGGGCAGGCTCTGAGTCGTGATGAGATCACGTATTTTGCCCGAGGCATCGGAAATCAATCGATTTCGGAGGGGCAGATCGCCGCTTTTGCGATGGCTGTCTTTTTTCAAGGGATGTCGCTTGATGAGCGGGTGGCCTTGACTGAAGGAATGCGGGACTCGGGGGAGACCCTTTCGTGGGATGATCTCGATGGCCCTGCGATTGACAAGCATTCGACTGGTGGGGTGGGCGATAATGTTTCTCTAATGCTAGGGCCGCTGATCGCAGCGTGTGGCGGCTATGTCCCGATGATTTCCGGTCGCGGGCTTGGGCATACCGGTGGGACGCTCGATAAGCTCGATAGCATTCCGGGATACCAAACGATGCCATCTAATCAGGTGTTTCGCAAAGTCGTGAAGGATTGCGGGGTTGCCATCATTGGGCAAACTGCTTCGCTGGCTCCTGCAGATAAACGATTTTATGCGACCCGCGATATTACGGCGACGGTGGAGTCGCTCGACTTAATCACCGCCTCCATTCTTTCCAAAAAGCTGGCGGCGGGTCTAGAGGCATTAGTAATGGATGTGAAAACAGGGAGTGGGGCCTTTATGAAGGACTATCCCGATTCGCTGGCGCTCGCCGAAAGTATCGTAGGAGTTTCCAATGGGGCGGGCGTAAAAACCAGCGCGCTGGTGACCGACATGAATGAACCCTTGGCAGGAACGGCGGGCAATGCACTCGAGGTTTTGGATGCCGTCAAATTTTTGAGAGGGGAAGGAGATCGCTCGCGGCTCGATACTGTGGTGATGAGCCTTTCGGCCGAGTTATTAGTGCTGGGAGGTTTGGCGAAGGATCGGGATCAAGCCCGTCGCGATCTGGGGCGAGCCTTAAATTCTGGGAAGGCGGCACAGGTCTTTGGTCAAATGGTCGAGGGACTCGGTGGACCCGGTGATTTTGTAGAAGAACCCGAGAAGTATCTTCCTAAGGCGGAGGAGATTGTTGAAGTGAAATCTCCCAGAAGCGGTTGGGTGGCACAAATTGAGACCCGTGAGCTCGGTATGGCGGTGGTCGAGTTGGGCGGTGGGAGACGTCGGGCGGAAGATGGAATCGACCACGCTGTCGGATTGTCGGAGCTTCCCCAGCTGGGACATCAGGTGAGTGAGGGTGATTGTCTGGCTTTGGTTCACGCCCGCTCGGTGGAGGAGGCTGAATTGGCTGCCGCAAAGGTGCAGGCCGCCGTGACTTTTAGAGATACGGTATCCAGCGGTCAGCCGGTGGTTTACGAGGTCATCGAGGGGTAGAGATCAAAAAAAAGACCGCAGGCGAACCTGCGGTCTTTGAAAGGCTTATCAACAGAAAGTGGCTCAGTC
>DIHU01000179.1 GCA_002420315.1 Akkermansiaceae bacterium UBA5688 | reverse complement strand
GAACACGACGAGCGAGAGCACCACAGCGATGAACACGCTGAGCGCCGAGAACTCGAGCGCAATAAACTTGAACTAATTGAACGTGCTGAAATGCTCAATGAGCAACGGCGCCAGCTTGAAAAAGCCAGAAGAGAGTTCGAAAAAGAGAGGGAAAATTGGGCAAAGAGACGTGAATCCGAGAAGGGAAATTAGTTCACAACATCTGACGCAATGAAATAACCCTCATAAGGATCAGGCCTTATTCTCGTTGTTCCTTAAGTTCCTACCTCTAAAGACAGCCCAAGCTCCTGCCCAACGTTGATACCCGCAACAGTTTAGGCCAATTTGAGTGAGCTAGAACTCGTTCTATTGTAGCTAACGGACATCAGGCGAAAATCCTCCCTGAGGACCATTCAACACTAATTTTTGTCCTTTTCTGTATCAGCCTGGTTTTTGCTTCCGACCGGAAGCGTTGGGTTGGACTTACTTCATCCTCCACCTGAGGACATTCCCTTACTCGCTCAAGTTTGGACGCCCATCGACGGCAAAATCCACATCTGTAGGGCTATATATGCCCCTACAACACCGGTTCCTATTAAGATTCCTTTCATAACGTTTTCAGAGAATAGACGCTTCTCTATAGGCAATTATCCCCGAGTCTTCCAAAAAGGCAACCCACGGAGTTGTAAATCCCCGACACTTGCGGACAAATTCCTTTCATTGGGCTTTCAAAAAAACTTTCCCCTGCGGCATTTCTCCTGTTTCCTCGCGGCCCGCGGGAAAAAACCCTCGCCCAAAAACCATGGCCAATAAAGACCAGACCGACACTAATCGCATGGAAAAGATTGTTTCCCTGTGCAAACGCAAAGGATTCATCTTCCAATCCGCCGAAATCTACGGCGGGCTGAACGGATGCTGGGATTACGGCCCCCTCGGCGCTGAGGTCAAAAGGAACCTCAAAGATCTGTGGTGGAGAAAAAACGTACTGGAACGCGATGATATCCTCGGACTCGATGGATCCATTCTCACTCATCAGGCCGTCCTGTCTGCCTCAGGACACGTTGGTGGATTCTCTGATCCGATGTGTGATTGCCTCCTCACGAAAGCACGCCTGCGCGCTGACCAAATCGAACCACAATCCGGCATCGCTTACCACTTCACCGGCGCTTCCCATGAAGAGTCCGGATGGTCTGTCGATCGTGCCTATTCCGTCCTTCTGAACCAACCTAATCAGGATGAAAACAAAGCGAGGAAAACCGCCAGAGAGTTTTACGCCCAGTTCCTAACGGATAAGCAGATCCCTGCCAAGAAACTCATCCTGGTTGGAGAATCCACATCCAAGGAAAAAGAAGTCACACACTACAATCCAGAAAATGGTTCGCTCCTCACCGAGCCCCGGGACTTCGAACTCATGTTCAAAACCCAGATGGGTGCCTCTGCGGATGACAATGATCCCAACGCGACGGCTTACCTTCGACCGGAAACCGCGCAATCCATTTTCGTGCAATACAAAAACGTAATGGACTCGAACCGGGTCAAACTTCCCTTTGGAATTGCGCAGATTGGCAAAGCCTTTCGTAACGAAATCAACCCCCGAAACTTTACCTTCCGCTCACGCGAATTCGAGCAGATGGAAATTGAGTATTTTTGCCGCCCAGAAGATGGTCTCCGCCTCACCGATGAGTGGCTTGCAAACCGCCTCGCATTCTATGACGAGATCGGCCTCAAAAAAGAGAAACTCCACGTCCTTGATATTCCGGACGGCGAGCGAGCGCATTACTCACAAAAGACCTACGACATTGAGTATGACTTTCCCTTTGGACAACAGGAACTTGAAGGTGTCGCGTATCGGGGGGATTACGATCTCGGGAAGCATAAGGAACACTCTGGGAAGCCTCTCGAATACTTCGACGAGCAAACTAAAGAACGCTTCATTCCACACGTCGTCGAACCATCAGCAGGATGTGATCGTACGATCCTCGCCCTGATTTGCGAAGCTTTCGACGAAGAAGATCTCACAAAGGAAGGGGGCAAGCAGGACATCCGCACTGTGATGCGCTTCAAACCTACCATCGCTCCGATCAAGGCTGCGATTCTTCCACTTTTGAAAAACAAACCTGAACTCGTGGCAAAGGCCAGAGAAGTGAAAAACCTCCTCCAACCTTACATGAATGTGTTCTTCGACGAAACAGCAGCAATTGGTCGGCGCTACCGTCGTCAGGATGAAGTTGGAACTCCCTTCTGCATCGCAATTGATTTTGAGACAATGGGCCTCGAAGAAGGCAAGGAGGATCTAAAAGATACCGTCACCATCCGCCACCGAGACTCGATGGAACAAGAGCGAGTCGCTATCAGTGAACTTCTCCCATGGCTCCTAGAGCGGATTCACTAAATGAATGAGACAAGAGCAGTCTATTCGGTTTAAAACCCGGGGGATATTGTCCCCTTCGTCTTAAAGCTTCGTCGAAGTCTGGAAATATTACCGAGTCCTGCTCCTCGTGCTATATTTACCGATCAGAATAATGACCACCTTCATAAGTTCCTAGCAGTTTCAAATCACCCCATCCATGGCGCAAGTTCTCTCTGCAAAGCAACATTAAAAGTCGTGTGATACTTCTTGGGTAATTCCATGGTTACACGCTTCCCCGCGCCGCTTTGGATATGCATCAACACTGGGGTCTTTCCGGGATACTCCACCAGAATATTTTTAATTTTTTGTAAATCTTCAGGCGAGCTTCGGCCGGTCCAAAGAGTCAGCTCCACGACATCACTTTTCTTTACTCGTTTTTCTTTTAACTCGCGAATTTGCGAGCCTGTCAGACGACGTTGCTCAGTCCTGTCATCAACCGTAACCTGCGCCTTAAACTGGATCACCCGACCAGCCTCCATTAATCCGGCATCGCGGGCCGGAAGATAGCTCTCACTCCAGCAAACCATTTCTCGATCTCCCGTGAAATCCTGTATTACAACAACCCCAAACGGTTTTCCCGCCTTTGTCACCTTATGTTCAATGCTTCTGATCATTCCCGCAAAAGGAAATCGTGCTCTCTTGTCACGTAAATCGACCTCATCAAGAAGTCCCAGCTTAATAAAACGTTCTGAATCAACCACACCACGGAATTTATCGAGCGGGTGGCCCGTGACGTAAAAACCGAGCAATTCTTTCTCATGCTCCAATCTTTCATCCTTAGGCCATTCTTCCAGAGCCGGAGAATCAGCCGTGACCGGCGGCGGGGCCGCGAATTCCATGGCATCAAACAAGCCTCCCTGCCCCGAGGCCCTGTCTTTTTGGGCACTGCTCGCACTAGCTACGACTTTTTCAATGCGATCGGCCATGCCCGCACGAGTTTCACCAGTCCAATCCATTGCCCCTGCTTTGACAAGGTTTTCAAGAATTCGCTTATTGATGACCTTCGAATCAAGTCGATCGCAAAAATCATCTAGAGATTCATATTCACCATTCTCTTCGCGCTCTTTGATGGCCATCGCCATCGCCGCAGTTCCAACATTTTTAATCGCCGAAAGCCCGTAACGAATCCCTCTCTTTCCTCCAAGAATCTCCTCGGGTGCGAAGCGCAACATCGACTTATTCAGGTTCGGTGGAAGAATCTCGAACCCCATTCGAAAGCACTCATTCACAAAAACACTAATTTTATCGGTATTCGTGATTTCGTTCGAAAGAAGAGCCGATATGAACTCAATTGGGTGATTCGCCTTTAAGAATCCAGTCCAATATGAAATGAAGCCATAACAAGCCGAGTGGGATTTGTTAAATCCATATCCAGCAAAGCCCGCGATCTTATCAAAAATCAAATTGGCATTCCGCTCGTCGATTTGATTCGTTTTGAAAGCCCCGTCCACAAAGATCAATCGCTGCTTGGCCATTTCCTCCGGCTTTTTCTTACCCATTGCCCGGCGTAAAATATCCGCACCCCCCAAGGTATAGCCTGCCAACATCTTAGCTGCGTTTTGAACCTGCTCCTGATAGATCATAACGCCATAGGTATCTCCGCAGATTTCCTCTAGAAGTGGATGCTCATAAACCGGGCTCTTTCGACCTTCTTTAACCTCAATCATCTGATCGATATACTGCATCGCACCTGGACGATAGAGCGCCAAGAGATCAATAATGTCTTCAATCCGATTTATCCCATACTTGCGACAAGTCTCCACCATTCCTCCACTCTCAAGCTGAAAAACACCCATGGTCTCACCGGCATTAAGCATTTCAAAAGTGGGTTCGTCTTCGAGCGAAATTTCGTAGATATCAAAATCAGCAGTGTGCTTATGAATGTGATCCACTGCCTCCTGAATCACAGTCATATTCTTCAGCCCCAAGAAGTCCATCTTCAGCAGCCCTACATCGGTGATGGCACCCATATCATACTGAGTCACCACCTCGCCCTCGTTACCACGGGTTAACGGCACATGTTCGTCGAGTGGACGATCTCCAATCACCACACCAGCGGCGTGCACCCCCACATTTCGGCTCATACCCTCCAGTTTGAGCGCATATTCCCAAAGCTCCTGATAGGTTGCGCTGCTCTCAATTCTTTCCCGCAGCTCTGCCTTCTCCTCATACTCCTTAGCCAATTTCACCCCAGGCTTTGCCTCGATCATTTTCGCGATTTGATCAGCCTCACCGTAGCTGATTCCCATGACTCGTGCCACGTCACGAATGACAGACTTAGCCCCCATAGTTCCATAAGTAATGATATGGGAAACATTTCGCTCCCCGTATTTCTGGCGGACGTATTCGATCACCTCTGGCCGCCGGGTCTGGCAAAAATCAATATCGACATCGGGAGGAGAAACACGCTCGGGATTCAGGAATCGCTCAAAGAGGAGACCGAATCGCATCGGACAAATGTCAGTGATTCCCATCGTATAAGCCACCAACGACCCCGCGGCCGAACCACGTCCCGGACCCACCGGGATATTCTGATCTTTCGCCCAATTAATGAAGTCTGCTGTGATCAGGAAATAAGAAGCAAACTTGAGCTGAATAATGATCCCTATTTCATACTCTAGGCGGTCGACTAATTCCTTGTCCTTTGCCTTTTCTTTTCCATAACGAGTTTCCAGCCCCTCGAAACAGAGCTTTCGAAAATGATCATTAGGTGTAGAGCCATCGTCCGGCTGATACTCCGGATATTTTTCCGAAGAGGTGGGATCCAATACAAATTCAACATTACAACGATCCGCAATTTCAAGAGTGGCATCGCAAGCCCCCGGGTATTCGGTAAAGAGCTCGCGCATTTCCCCGGCAGTTTTAAAATAAACCTCGGGGGTGTAACGCATTCGATTTTCATCGATCAGTAATCGGCTCGTGCCAATACAGATCATAACGTCGTGAGCCTCATGATCTTCCTTATGAAGAAAGTGGACATCATTGGCCGCGACCAACTTCAGATCCATTTTTTCGGCATAATTTGCGAGGGTCTCCCGAATCTTAGCCTGCTGCTCCATCCCGTGATTATGAATCTCTAGGTAGAGATTTTCTTTACCGTAAATATCGAGTAACTCTTGCGCTGTTTCCCAGGCATGATCCTCCTGATCTTGCAGAATCCACTCGTTGATCGGGCCGGAAATACATCCCGACAAGCAAATGATCCCTTCGGAATACTCACGCAAAATCTCACGATCGACCCGTGGTTTTCCATACCACATTCCCTCAAGGTGTCCTTTCGAGACAAGCTTCTGTAGGTTGACCCACCCTACATTGTTCTCAGCCAATAAGGTCATATGACAGGCACGCTTTCGCCCCGGAATTTTCTCTCTCTTCTCAATTGATTCCGGAGCCAAGTAGATCTCACACCCCATAATGGGCTTCACACCAGCTGCGTGACACGCCTTGTAAAAACTGATTGCCCCATAAAGATTGCCATGGTCGGTCATCGCAACCGCCGGCATTCCCAGCTCCTTAGCCCGTGCCGCCACATCCTTGGTTCGGCACGCTCCGTCTAGAGTGGAATACTCAGTATGTAAATGAAGGTGAACGAAGGAATCGGGCATCGGAGGTATGGTGGACTCCAGAACGACATCTTTGAAACCATAATTGGGGCTTTCGGTGATTTTGTGAATAAATTCAGAGGATCTTAAAATTTGAGTGCACCAAGCTCTCACTTTTACAAACCTGGATCCTAGGACTTGGGACAATATCATCCTGAGAAGATGATTTACCGCCTTTGTCTTATCTCGAACTCAGAAAACTTTACGCCACTGATGAAACTAGGCTGCCACCATGCAGTAAATTGAGATGACAACGACTCCGATAAGATTCAACACGAAACCTTCCCTTATCATGAGTGGGACCGTCAAGTGACCAGAACCAAAAACCACGGCATTCGGAGCAGTTGCAACCGGAAGCATGAATGCGCAACTCGCACTTAGCGCAGCCGGCAGCATCACAACCAATGGGTCAATTTCATTCGACGAGGCAACCGATGCCAGAATTGGCATGATCAAGATCGTGCTCGCCGTATTACTGGTAATCTCAGTGAGAAAAGTCATCAAAAGGCAAACTAGAATAACGAGCGCGAAAACAGGAAGAGTCCCTACCCCGTCAAGAATCTTTGCTATTTCCCCACTCAGCCCAGAAATATCTATCCCTTTTGCCAAACAGATACCGCCGCTAAAAAGTAGTAAAACGCCCCAAGGGAGATTTCTACAACTCTCCCAATCCAACAACCGACCTTCTTGCCCGTCCCGCCCGCTTCCATCAGGAATCAGAAATAAAATGATCACGCCGACAAAGGCCACCGAAGCGTCGTTAGCACCTTGCAGGTTTAGCCATTCGCTCCACCCTCCAAAAGGCGCCTTCCGCGTCATCCATGCTAATGAAGTTAATCCAAAGATAATTAAGGTCCGTCTCTCCGCAGGGCGCCACGGCCCTACCTCGGGAAGCGAGAGCCTAATTACCCCGCTCTGCTTTCGGCTCAACCATAACCACATCAAAGGAAGCATAATAATGATAACGGGAACCCCGTAAAACATCCATTGAATAAAGGTCATTTCCATTCCTGTTGCTTCTTTGTATTGCTCAATAAAAACCAGATTCGGAGGGGTTCCAATCGGCGACCCCAATCCGCCCACACTTGCGGCATAAGCAATTGCCATCATCAAGGGCGCTGCCAGACGCTTTACTCCTTCCGATTTCTGATCTCCACTTAGGACAGCCAGAGCAATTGGCAAGAGCATCAAAGTAGTTGCGGTATTTGAGATCCACATACTCAAAATGGCAGCGGCTAACATGAACCCTAGTATTAGGAATCTAGGCCGGACTTCCCCCCCCCCACTGGCACTGCATATCCGCACCATCCCGATCGCCAAGCGTCGATGGACGCCACACCGCTCCACTCCTTTCGAAAGAAAAAAGCCTCCCAACAAGAGCAAAATCAATGGGTGCCCATAACTCTGAGCAACTGCCGTCTTGGCGTTAAGAATTCCAAAAAGCGGAAGAAGAGCAATAGGGGCCAAAGAAGCAATCGGGATCGGGATCGCTTCAAACATCCACCAAAGCGCTGTCAGAATGGTAATCCCTAATGCGACTGCAGCGTCGGAAGCTATTCCCTGTGAGTGTGCTAAATGTCCTCCGAGAATCCCCAGAAGAGGGGCAAGCCATCGCATCTTTAATTTCAAACGTATCATTACCCGACGGGAAAAGATTTAGAACTTACTTTTTCTTGGCAACCACCAAAGGCTGTCCGGCCCTCACCCAGCCAAGAGTCCCACTCGAAAGGTGAAGAACATTTTTGAACCCAAGACGATTCCAAACCGGCAGCGAAGCAGTGCTCCGGCCACCACTGCGGCAATACATCAAGTATGTTTTTGTCCGATCAAGCTTGGTCAACTTCTTCGCAAAACTCTTATCGTTCATATTGACATTAATGGCCTTTTTTATGTGACCCTTCGCAAACTCTTCCGGAGTTCGAATATCGACCACAATGATTTCAGAGGACTTCTTCATCCTCTCAACCGCCTGTTTTACCGTAACTGTAGTCACATCGGCGTATGCCAGACCACAAATCAAAAAAAACAAAAGCCCAAGGTTCAATCTCGCCATTTCAGGGAGATAACATTTCATACGATTGGCGAAAGCTGCAAATACCAGAGGCCTGGAATTCCTTCCAGGCCTCTGAGAAAAATGGAGCGGGTGAAGAGATTCGAACTCTCGACATCGACCTTGGCAAGGTCGCGCTCTACCACTGAGCTACACCCGCGACGCTTGTCCGCTTAAGACCCTGCGTGCAGCCAGTCTTTGCCATCAGAATCGAATCGGGACAAGAGTTTTTCAAAAGAATTTTTAGAATCATTTTTGAAAATTCCTACACTGATCTTAAAATTAATCCTCTATTGTCTAAGGCAATCGACTGTGTGTTGTTTACGATATTTTTTAAAAGACAAATTAGCCGACACCCCATTTTTTGATAGTTTTTATTCTTTTTGGTTTGATCACCCTCCGAAAACCAATTTGTGGATAGCCCGAAGAACGCGCCTTAGATTTTTACTTCCCGGAACTTCCAGCGCATCCAAATCTTTGCACGTTCCTAGGCGAGGAACGATTAGGTATGCGTTGTATTCAGTGCGGACATCATCAGGACAAAGTCATCGATTCCCGTTCCTCAAAGGACGGAACCTCGATCCGGCGTCGACGTGAATGCCTGAATTGCGGATCCCGCTTCACAACATACGAGCAGGTCGAGCGCACCGAACTTCGGGTCATTAAGCGGGACGGGACCCGCGAGGCGATCAACCGGGAGAAACTTTTCCGTGGGCTCGTCAAAGCCTGCGAAAAGCGTAAGGTCTCGATGGATGTGATCGGTCGATCAGTCGATGAAATTCTCAGCGAGCTTCACAGAGATCATCACAACGAGGTTCCGTCCGCTAGTATCGGGGCGAAGGTCATGGACAAACTCCACAACATCGATCCAGTGGCCTACGTCCGCTACGTGTCGGTTTACCGACAATTTGACAATGTGAGTGAATTTATCCGCGAAATCCAGGCCCTCGAGAACCGGTCCCGCCAAGACACAATGCAACGTAAACTTTTCAAATAACTAAGTAATCATGATCTGCCTCTCAGGAAATCTCCCAGCTTTGAAAATTGGTCACCATCATGTGGTTGGCTATAAAACGGATTGGATCGAAGAAGCATTGAGCCGTGCTGCCGCAGCCTCAAATCGAACAGACTGCCCGTTTATTGCCGACATTCGAGATGGGATCCTCCACTACCTTGAGAAGCGCTGCTCCCTTCGAGTTTTCGCGATTGAAGATCTTTACTCTCGAATGCGCGCCATGTTGCGAAAGATTGGCTGCGATGATATCGCACAACACCTATCCGCCCTCGCCCCACCAATCACAGTTTCACTCATTGAACCTGCGAGGAAAGCTGGTCGAGGATCCGAATCTGATTTTTTTCACTCGCTCGGTAAAGAGCTCCGGCTTCTCCAAGAGGCCGGTGCTGAGTCCATCCGCCTTTGTAATATCGACGAGAGCGTGACCCTGCTTCTCGGCCCAGATGCCAGCGTTAGTTCAAGAGCCCAACTCAGGATCCAAATCACCTTATTTGTGAAAGGCTACCAAATCCATCACAGCGCTCCTAAACTGGAACTCGATCTTTTCTTAGATTCATGAGCCAAGAAGCGACTCTCTTTGAAAAAATCATTGCTCGGGAAATCCCTGCAGAAATTGTGTATGAAGACGATCTCTGCCTTTGCTTTCACGACATTTCTCCACAAGCCCCCGTTCACCTTCTTCTAATCCCCAAAAAGCCAATCGCCCGGATTGGCCTTGCGAAACCTGATGACCGCGACCTCCTCGGCCATCTGATGTTAACGGTTGGTGAGATTGCCTGTCAGGAAGGATACTCCGAAGACGGATTCCGGGTTATCATAAATAACGGACCAAATGGAGGAGAAGCCGTGCCTCATCTTCACCTGCACCTCCTGGCTGGCCGCCAACTCAAGTGGCCCCCGGGTTAAGGACATTAAGAGATTTTGTGAAACTGATTCTCCAGCCAATCTAGCGTAATTCGCAATTTTAGGTGATCGATCCCTCAACAAAAAAAGCGACCTCCTAAAACCTACCCTTTCGGATGGAGGAGCCGGTATTGAATTGCCTCAACGCCGATTGCCGCAGCCGTTCCCAAGATCATATCCTCGGTCGCAGTTCGCGGGACTTGCGCCGCTGGACGAGTTAGACCGCGGATCAATTTCCCATAGCATTTGGCCCCGCCGAGGTGACGTAGAATTTTCGAACTGATGTGCGCAGCATCAAGCGAAGGAAACACAAGAACATCGGCGCGCTCACTTTTCGAGATCGCGGGCAATTTACGAGGAACTACTTCGGGATCAAGGGCAACATCAAGCTGGATCTCGCCATCGATCACACATTCATCCAACGAAACCTTTTCTCTTGCAGCAGCGGTAGCCGCGACCATTCGAAGGGCTGAACCACTACGCGAGCTTCCATGATTGGAGTGGCTGAGCATGGCAACCCGAACCCTACGACCCATGTGGTGGTATGCCAGCATTCCAGTCTCTGCGGCAATACTTGCAAGATCATCGACTTCCGGATCCGGAATTAAACCGGTGTCAGCAAGAAACAAAACACCATCACGCCCAAAATTTGCGAGGCTATCCGAAGTCATTGCGGTGACCGCAAAAACCTTGGAAACCTTTGGGTCAGGCGCTATCAAGTGAAGGAGCGGTCGAAAAACTCCGGCTGGCTCAGTTAGATTTCCACCAAGACAAGCGTCTGCTTGACCATACTGGACCATCATGGCCGCAAAGTAATGAGGCTTAGCAACCACTCCATCAGCATCAACACCAACAACTCCACGATACCGCTCGATTCTTTCAAGTCGGCTGCTAAAAAGTTGGAAGTCTGATGATTTCGTTGGATCAATTACCCGAACAAAGTCCATAGAAACACCCAGATTCTTTCCCAATGCAGAAATTCTATCGCGATCACCAAGCAAAATGGGCACTCCCAGCCCCAACTCCACAAAGCGAGCAGCAACACGCAACACCCTTTCATCCTCACCCTCCGGGAAAACGATCCGCTTGGGATGCCGTTTCAATTGGTCAAAAAGAGGTTTGGTAAACGAATTGGGCTCGGAAAAATGAGACATGGCGTGAGAGGCTTTGCGCCCGGGGAAGAAACCTAGTAAGAGAAAGCGCAACCGACAACGCCAAAGCATCCATGCTCGCAGATTACCACACCCACACTCCTCTTTGCCATCATGCGGAAGGCAATCCGGAAGACTATATTGCCCAAGCGATCGCTGCAAACCTCGCTGAATACGGAATTTCCGACCATGCTCCGCAAACTCCCGAGCCGTTCGATGAGTGGCGCATGTTAGAGGAAGACCTGCCCCAATACTTCGACTGGATCGCACGGGCCCGAAAACACGCTGGTGAGACACTCCCCGTTCGTGCCGGACTCGAATGTGACTGGCTCCCCGATTGTGGAGACTGGATAGGACACCTAGCCTCACTTTACGATTGGGATTACCTGATCGGTTCCATCCACTACCTCGGGGGAAAGTGGGACTTTGATAATCCTAAATGGCTAGGGCGTTGGGCCGAAACCGATGTCGATGAGGTCTGGACAGACTACTGGAACGAATACACTAAAATGGCTCGCTCTGGACTCTTCGATTTTCTCGGCCACCCTGATCTAATTAAAAAGTTCTCCTATCGGCCCAGTGGAGATCTCCGCCGGTTTTACGACCCGGTGATCGACGCCCTTTCCGATAAAAAAATTACCATTGAACTTAATACCGCCGGGTTCCACAAACCTTGCGCTGAGCAATACCCCTCAGAGGAATTTCTTTTACTGGCTGCCAAGGCGCAGGTTCCAATCACCCTATCTTCGGACGCTCACCACCCGTCTGAAGTAGCCCGTGATTTTGACAAAGGTCTTGGACTACTCAAAGAAGCCGGCTTTACCCAGCTTTGCCATTTTAACAAACGCAAACGAACTCTTGTGAGTATTCCATAGAGGAAAAATTAACGGAGATGAGCTTCATCCTGAATTCTATCGGGAATGTCAAAATGCCCTTGATTGATTACGTGATGCCAGTTGCTTATCACTCCGCTTGAGCGATGATCGCTCATGTCGCAATCAATCGCTCTTGTTTTCCCCCACCAACTTTTTCAAAACCATCCAGCTCTTGAACAGGATCGACCGATTTTACTGATCGAAGATCCTCTTTTTTTTGGCACAGACTCGGAACAACCTCTCAAATTTCATGCTAAAAAACTTATCCTCCATCGTGCCAGCATGCAGCACTGGGCCCAAGGCAAGGAGGACCTGACTTACCTTGAACTCCCTGACGTTAAATCCAGGACCGACCTTATTCTCGAGGAACATACGCCACCGGGAATCAAAACCCTTGTTTACGTCGATACTGTCGACTTCCTAATTGAGCGGCGCCTTAAACGCTTTGCTGGCAAAAGGGGCCTGACCTTAAAAAAGCTCTCTTCTCCGATGTTCCTCAGCCCCGATGATTGGATAGAAGAAGTCATGGGCAGTATGAAAAAGCCTTTCATGAAGACCTTTTACCAAGCCCAGCGAAAACGCATGAATATACTTCTAGAAAAGGATGGAACACCCGTTGGAGGCAAGTGGTCTTTTGATGACGAGAACCGCAAAAAACTTCCTAAAACACAACCCATTCCTGAACCTTACTCAGCCCCACTAGATCAGGTGGTCTCTTCCGCTCAAAAGTGGATCAAGGAACGATTTCCTGATGCCCCCGGAATACGAGATCATTTTAACTACCCCTCTACTCGTCGAGAAGCGCTCCAAGCGATGTCCTTATTTTTTGAGAGCCGCTTTGAGCTCTTCGGCGACTACGAGGACGCAATCTCGACCCGGGCCCGTATCATGTTCCACTCGGTGCTGACGCCCCCCCTTAACATAGGGCTTATAACTCCTCAGGAAATCATCGATGCTGCCCTCGATGCTGCTGAAAAAAACACTAAGATTCCTTTAAATTCACTTGAGGGATTCATCCGACAAATTATCGGATGGCGGGAATTCATGCGTATCATTTACCTCCATCACGGTGTCATGGAACGGAAAGAAAACTTCTGGAAGTTTGAGCGAGAAATGCCAGCTGCCTTTTACAACGGCACCACCGGAATTGAACCCTTTGACCACACGATCCAGGCACTACTCGAGGACGGCTACACCCACCATATTGAACGGCTTATGGTGCTTGGGAATTTTATGCTTCTCTGCCGGATCCACCCGGACGCTGTTTACAAATGGTTCATGGAGCTCTTCATTGATGCCTACGATTGGGTCATGGTCCCAAATGTTTACGGGATGTCACAGTTCGCAGACGGCGGTGTCTTTTCAACCAAACCCTATATCTCCGGATCAAACTACATCCGAAAGATGTCTGACTTTCCCAAGGGAGATTGGTGTGAGATATGGGATGGTCTCTACTGGTCCTTCATCGAAGACCACCGCGAGTTTTTTGCCTCTCAGTATCGCCTATCTATGATGGTGCGCCTTCTTGACAAAATGCCTAATGACAAAAGAACGTCTCATCGCAAAAATGCTAAAAATTTTATCCAAAAGCATTTTGGTTAAAGGAAAAGTTCTCTAGAGATTGCCGAGATCCAAAATCTTCAGAAGGGCGATTTATGCACCCTTGAAGCTATTTTTGCTAACAACTCACGTCAGCCCGTTCCTCAGTAGTTAAAAAGGTCTTCTTTATGTTGATTTCCCTCACCTTAGGAATCAGTCCAGTCAATCCAATCAGCATCAGCCAAAACCTCTCCTATAATCGGAACCGGACACAGCTCCTCGAGAATCATACGATTTGTTGTTGCCGCGACATCGCGCTCAGCTTCAAGGTGATTCAAAACAACACCAATGCATTCCAAGCCAGCAGCTTGAATCGCTTTTACCGTCAGAAGGGTGTGATTAATTGTCCCAAGCCAGTTAGCCGCCACGACCATAACAGGAAAGCCCAAAGCCCTGGCATAATCCTGAAAAGAAAATCCTTCTCCCATCGGAACCTCCCATCCCCCCACCCCTTCGACGAGAGTGAAATCGTGGGAACTTTCTACTTCATGAACATATTCCACCATAGGCTCGACTTCCAAGGTCAAACCTTCGATTCTAGAAGCCACAAGAGGGGCTGCCGGTGTTTTATACCACCAAGGATTAATGGCATCGAGATCCAGTGCGCCCCCACTTGCTTCCCAAAGTCGCTTAGCATCCTCACGCGATCCACTTAGGACCGGCTTCAAGCCAACTGCCTCCACCCCTTTTTTTCGTAACTCTTCTATGATAAGAGCCGAAACCCACGTCTTACCAATTCCCGTGTCAGTTCCGGTCACAAGTAACCCACTCCATCGATCCAGCTTCATCGGGCTGATTGCTCGGTGCTGGATTGAATAGAGGTGTCAACGTTACTTTGGAGGTGGAGATCAATCAGATATCTGATCGCGATCGCCAGAGCTAGAGCGGCGAATTTCACCGTCCAATTCCTCAGCAGCCATTTCTTTATGTACTTCTCCATGGATTAGAAAGATTTCTTCTAGTTTTTCTCGGAATTCATCTTCGGAAAGGTTCCGGTGGATTTTTTCTTCCACCACAATCGAAATTGCGCCTGTCTCTTCGCTTACAATCACCGCGACTGCGTCGGTCTCTTCGGTAATGCCAAATCCGGCACGATGACGAAGCCCTAATGAACGATCGGAAAGCTGCTTTTGACTCACTGGAAAAATACATGCTGCCGAAGCAATCCTCTCTTTCTTTAAAATCATTCCACCATCGTGCAGTGCGGTCTTAGGATGAAAAATAGTAGCCACTAACTCCACTGAGAAAGCACTATCGATCTCAACCCCCGTTCTATCATATTCGCTGAGTTCAATACCTCTTTCGATCGCAAATAGAGCTCCAAAACGTTTCTTAGAGAGCTTCATGACAGCTTCGGTGAGGGAATCTAGAAAGATCTTCTGCTGACTCGTCGAAAACGAAAATAGATTCGTGCTTCCCAATCTAGCGAGGCCGTTTCTAAGTTCGGGCTGAAAAATGATCAAAAGGGCAAAAGCCAACACAGCAGCAGCGCTCTTAATAATCCATTCGATCACCTTCAAATCAAGGAGCTGAGAAGCTAGCGTCATCAAAATAATTACCACGGTCAGCCCAACTAGGATTCGTGCGCCGCGAGTAGCGCGGAAGACACGGTATATTTGATAGATAAGAATCCAGAGCACTAGGACCTCAACCCCAGCACGCCAGTTCTCCTTTATAATTTCTATCAAATCCACAGCGATTTTTCTTTCAGCCTAGCGACCTTTCAGTTTCTTAACCATTTCGGGGCCAAGATTAAAGTTTAGAGTGCCGGATGGTTTCGGCTTTGCTTCCCCTTTAGCTTGCTCTTCATCAATTTGATATTCAAGAGGCTTCAGTGGTTTTACACCATTTACTTCCGACATTAGATAAACACGGATTGAGATGGGAGCCTGCGCATCTCCGCCCGGAAGATCTTTAATCGAGAACTGTAACTCATTCATTCCATCAATCGCTCCACCAACAATCACATCCGCCCTCTTGGTGTTTTGGAAAGTGTGTCTCGACTTCCTGTTAATCAAAAGTTTTACTTCGCGGCCGGGACAAAAGACGTAAGCCTTCGCGATATATTTAACAGGTCCTCGAATCGAAAACGGTGCAACCTCTGGGACTCCGCTTGGAAAGAAATCTTCCCCATCAAGGAACTCCTTGTTACCCGCTGCAAGTTGTTGCCGAACTACCGGGAGCGCACCCAAATTCACGAACTCGCCACCATGGTATTTCCACCCATCTCCTTCGCGAACATACGAGATCACAAAAAGATTGTCAGTTGGATCTCCACCAATTCCAAAATCAACCTTACCAAAATAAGTGGACTTGGCGGTGCGACCTTTCGCCCGCACTCTCATCGCTTGTAGCTTTTTAATATCCGGAGGTGCAATCGGAGAGGCAAAGACTGTCTGAGGAAACGGACGCCGTTCGCTCCAAATCCGGTTTCGTACCTTAATCTGCTTCGTCGTCGAAGTGTAGCGTTTCCACAACCCAGCATCTTTACGCACCATAGAGGCTCGCCAGTTATTATACACATTACGCAATTCTGCCGTAGTTTCGGCACCATTTAACGTCTGAGCATGCGCCGAGGCAGCTATAGCGAGCACTCCGACAATTAAAATCAGTCGTTTCATAGAGAAACTATGGACAATTGCACATACATTTGGAAAAGCTTTTCTACGGTGACTTTGATTACCTGCTAAAATAACCATGAAGAATCTCCCCAAGTCACCCATGATCGGTGAAGCCCGGAACAAGGAACTACTCTCCTCGGCGACCACTTACATCTATCGAAAGACCCCGAGCGGTGACTTGCATGCCCACTTTTTCTTCCCTCACAATTTTGACTACCAACGCGATCGTTGCCCTGCCATCATTTTCTTTCACGGAGGACTCTGGGATATTTCTGCTCCCAGTCAGTTCGTTCCGCACTGCCATCACTTCGCGTTACGCGGAATGGTCGCCGTGACTGTCGAGTATCGGACGAAAGCACTCTTTGATGGCACACCCGAAGAAGCCATTTCTGATGCAAAAGAAGCCCTTTCATTCTTCAAAATGCATGCAGCCGACATGGGCATCGATGCCAATAAGATTGTCGCAGTTGGCGCCAGTGCCGGAGGCAATGCGGTTCTCTCTGCTGCACTTCATCCTCAAGAAGACAGCCTTGGTGGGCCATCGCCCAAACCATGTGCAATGATTCTCTTCGGACCAATCAGCGACACAACGCGGAAAGGAATTTGCAATGATCGCTTCGTCTCCCCGAAAGACGGTAAACTTTACAGCCCTTCTTATCGCCTCCCCCAAAAAGCTCTTCCACCCTGTCTCATTTTCCACGCTAAAGCTGACCGAGTGGTGCCCTTCGAACAGTCCGCACGCTTTGCTAAACGCTACCGTAAAAAACGCAATCGCTGTGATCTCATGGAGTTTGAAAATGCTGGGCACACTTTTTTTAATTTCAATTCCGACGAAAAAAATTACGAGATCACACTGCGATCAGCTGACTATTTCCTCGTCGACCTTGGAATCATCGAGCCCGACCCCCTCGCCGATGTCTTGCACTGATCTTGCACCTAACCGTTTTGGTGCCATCATGACATACCCATGAGCGAATTGAAATTTTCACCCATCGATGAGATCATTGCCGATCTTAAGGCAGGAAAGCTTGTTATCGTCGCTGATGATCCCGGCCGGGAGAACGAAGCGGACCTCGTGGGCGCGGCCTCTCTCATCAGTCCAGAATCGATCGCATTCATGGCGAATTATGGCCGCGGGCTTATTTGTACCCCTATCATTCCAGAACGAGCAAAGGCCCTTGATCTTTCTCCGATGACTCCAAAAAATCGAGAATCTCACAAAACAGCCTTCACCGTTTCCATCGATGCGGCTGAAGGCATCACTACCGGGATCTCCGCCGCGGATCGCGCACACACTATCCAGCTCCTTGCCAACCCAAACACCGACGCGAGTGCCTTTGTCCAGCCGGGCCACATTTTCCCGCTCGAAGCCATCGAAGCCGGAGTTCTACGCCGAGCTGGACACACTGAAGCTGCTGTGGACCTCGCACGCCTCGCCGGGCTTCCTCCGGCTGGTGTGATCTGTGAGATCATGCACGAGGATGGCACAATGGGGCGAGTTGGCGACCTCGGAGAATATCAAGAAAAACACGAATTAAGATCCTGCACGATCGCCCAACTCATTGAATATCGACGACGCTCCGAAAGATTGATCACGCGCGAAGAGATTATCTCCATGCCCACTGAATTTGGCGACTTCGATTGCTACCTCTATCAGATTAACACCGATAATTCGGAACACCTTGCTCTCGTTCGTGGTGAAATTAACTCAGATAAACCGATAACCGTACGCGTTCACTCCGAGTGTCTCACCGGAGATGTTTTCGGGTCGCGTCGTTGCGACTGCGGCGGACAGCTACACACTGCCCTTGGTCATATTGCCAAGGAGGGCGGCGTCCTTCTCTACCTTCGCCAAGAGGGCCGGGGAATAGGCCTCTCTGCCAAAATTCATGCTTACAAACTCCAGGAACAAGGATTCGACACGATCGAGGCTAACGAAAAACTTGGTTACGGTTCCGACCTGCGAGACTACGGTATGGGAGCTCAAATGCTTTACGACCTAGGCGTCCGAAAAATCCGCCTCCTTACCAACAATCCTAAGAAAGTCATTGGTCTTGAGGGCTATGGTCTCGAAATTGTGGAACAGGTTCCTATCCGTCTTCCCTCCAATCCTCATAACGAAAAGTACCTAGAGACTAAGCGAACCCGCATGGGCCATCACCTCTGATTGACAATTCGGTCTTTCGCCCTATACCCCTCGCTATAAGCATGTCGTCAATTATTCCTCCCAAACCACGGTTAAGCGCCGGGACCAAAGTCCGCATCTCCATTGTTGCCGCTAAATTCAATCAGGAATATACCGACGCCCTAGTTGAAAACGCCGTCCAAGAAATTGACTCCTATACGACCAATGCACGCGTCGATCTGGTTCGCGTTCCTGGGGCTTTTGAAGTCCCCGTGGTTTGCAAAGCACTCATTGAGGAAGAGCAACCAGATTGCGTAATTGCCCTTGGTTGTATTATCCGCGGAGGCACCGGCCATGCCGATCTCGTCGCCACTGCGGTCACTGACTCCTTGCAAAAACTCGCGCTCGATAAGACAACCCCTATCATTCACGAGGTTCTTCTCGTCGAAGATGAAAATCAGGCCTATGCCCGCTGTATCGGCAAGAAACTCAATCGGGGCCGGGAAGCAGCACGCAGCGCTCTCGACATTATTGAAATTATGAGCGAAGTCCGACGCGATAACCAATCCCTCCGACTTCACCCGAGCAATGGCTAGCCGTCGCCTCGTCCGCCAAGCGGCCGTTCAGCTCCTTTATGCGCGCTTTGCATCTCCCAAAGATCAGGGAGGACCGGAATTTTGGCGCCTCGTCAACGACAGGGCCGCACTCGACTTCGATCGGACACGCATCAAAGTTCTTACTCACTTTCAACAAGGACGCGAAGTGCTCACTGAAAAGTTGCGGCAAGTCCTAACAGAATGCGCAGCTGCTATTCTCGCAGCTGATCCGACCGAAAAACTGGCCCGCGACCTCAAAACATTCAGCGCTCAAGAGCACTTATGGGCCGAAAACTGCGGTAACCTTAACCGGTTGACTAAAGCCGACACTGGCGGTTGGAGACATGAGCTTGAAAAGCTTCTTCCAGAAGCCAGTGAACTTTACCAAACCCGAGTGGAGATTCTCCAGCGAATCGAGGGATTTCCCCCTCCTCAATACAAAAAGTTCACTGATATTTTTGAAAAGCTAGATAAATACGACGCCCGCGTGCGGATGGTCCACTTCCCAGAAAACTATCCAGATCAGCGGGACCTCGATCATCTCCACCGTATCAGCAGAGAAATGAAAGAGCTCGAAAAAGAGGCCATAAAGATGGCCGATCACGTCGAAGCAGAGGTCGCCACCATCGACGAAGCCATTGATGCGGCCTCTGCCAATTTTGATATCGAGAGAATCTCAAAGGTCGACCTCGCTATTCTTCGCCTCGCAGGCTGGGAAATCATGAAACTTTCAGATCTTGATGCCGCGATTTCAATTAATGAAGCGGTCGATTTGGCACACTCATTTTCGGGCGCTGAATCTGCATCCTTCGTGAATGGTGTCCTCGACAAGATTTCTAAGAGCTGAAATTTTCATCTAGCCCGTAGCAAGTTTACTCTTCCCAATCGGGATGACTTGGGCATTTTATATTTCGTGAAAGAGGATAATGAGTTTCCAAGCGAGTTTCAAAAGCGCACGCTTTGGAGGGCGGTCACCGGACTTGCGATTCTTATTTTGGGCGCGCTGCTCGTCAGCCTCATATGGCTCACGAGCAACATCCTCGGATACCTTCAACCAGTGTTGGTCCCACTCGCCGCAGCAGGAATAGTTGCCTACCTTCTCGATCCTGTTGTGAAGCGACTCCAAAAGAAGGGCCTCTCAAGAATAAAAGGGATTGTCACCGTTTTCTCGGGCTTTCTCATCTTTTTTGGAATTCTTTTTTACTTCGTAGGCGCCAAATTCTCTCAACAACTCCGTGACATGCTCGCGGAAGACAACACCACCTCAAGCTACTACATGCAGGCCTCTGATTTAGAGACCGCGAAACAAAACAATTTCTATGGCTGGATCATGCGAGCTTCATTCCGCAAGAACGCATCTGCCACCCGTAAACACCTCGAAAACGGTGGCTCTGTGGTCGGTCCAAACAAGACCAAATGGCGTTTAGACCTCAATAGCGGCGAGTTCACTGATGGCAAAACTCCACCATCGTCTCCGCCAATTGAGATCGAGAACCTCATTGAATCTGACTGGGTCAGCGACACTAAAATCAACGGAGTTACTCACCCTGAGGAATTAGTCTCACTCTATAACTTTAATCTTACCCAAGGGGGGCAGTGGCTCTCCGGCCTAGGTCGATCAACCCTCGGTTGGATCTCTAATAGTACGGGGAAAATTCTAGGATTCTTCGGAATCATTCTCGGTTTTGCTATGGTCCCAATTTATCTCTATTACTTTCTCAAGGAGAGCGATGGCATCAAGGATGGCTGGACTAATTATGTCCCTCTTAAAGCTTCCAAATTCAAAGACGAAGTCGTCGATACACTGCGCGAAATTAATGGTTATCTAATTTCGTTCTTCCGTGGACAAGTTCTTGTAGCCTTCATTGACGGAATCCTTGTTGGGATCGCACTAACGATTTTTCAGCTCCCCTATGGCTTACTTATTGGGGTATTCATGGCATTCCTTGGCATCATTCCATACATTGGGAACATTATCTGCCTCGTTCCTGCGTGCATCATCGCCTACTTCAAGGGCTTTGACCATCCATACGGTCTATCCGAATGGGGATACGTCATTGGAGTTCTCGCTATCTTCATCATCGTGCAACAGATTAACTCCCTCGTCACGGCACCGAAGATTGTAGGCGACTCGGTTGGGCTTCACCCCATGACAGTTATCTTCTCGATGCTTTTCTGGTCGCTTCTTCTTGGAGGTTTTCTTGGCGCCCTCCTCGCCGTCCCACTCACAGCTGCTGTCAAAGTTCTCTTCCGTCGGTATATCTGGGACCGCCAGACTCAGGAAAGCGCCGAATCTAAATCTTTACTCACTTAATACTCAAATAGAACAGGATAAACCTGGAACGGTCTGTTGAAGCAGCCCTAGCCAGCCTCAAAACTCTTGAGCTCCGGAAGATCTAAAAAGATTCATTGAATGAGTGATACACCATCCCAGGAATGATCACAAAGGTCAGCGAATTAAGCCCAGGACCTAAGTCATTCAAATTTTCTCTAAAGAACCTTCTCACTCATGGATGGAGATGACAAACTGCCGACCCACTTATAACCGTGATTAAAGACCCCGCATGAAGAATCTCGTTGTCCAATTCTTGCTCGCTACAATCCTCAGCTTTATTAGCTTTGCGGATCTCGTCATTCCGGAAAATGTCGCAAACACGTTCCGTCAAAAATATCCAAATGCTCCTGAACCCACCTGGGAGGTCGATACCAATGGCTCTTACGAAGCCAACTATCGGATCGATGGCATTAAATACCGAGCTGACTTTACCAAAGAAGGCATATGGACGGAGACAGAAAATAATATCGATTTCAACGAACTACCGCCGGATGTTCGTTCAGAATACCTCCTAAAATACAGCATCGAAGACTTTCGAGATGCCGAGGCGGTCGATAGCGCTACCCAAGGAATATTTTACGAAATCGAAATCGTCAGCGGGACTTCAAAAATCGACGTAATGTTTGATGAAAAGGGCCAAATCATCACTCCAGGTGTTCCCACCTCGGAAAATGGCTTTTTTCAATTCTGGATGGATCAAGCCGCCAACGACACCCCTCTCATACGCCAAGGCTGGTCTCTTGTTTACAAGGTCGTTTTCAATCTTATCACGATCTACCTGTTCGCCTACGTCATTTATTATCGAAGGCACCACGATCACAAGATGCTCTTCCTATTGCTGGCGTTCAATCTCTTCCTCTTCCCCATCTTTTTATCGAGCTCACTGGTGACAGCCGGCTTCGGATTTACAATCTTCGCGCTTCTAGCTCTTGTCCGCCTCCGGAGTGAGGCCTTTGATAAGGCTGAAATAGCCTATCTCCTCGGAGCAATCTCACTCACCTTCGTTAACACTATGATGCCCGCTGTTGCGGATGGCTTTTCAGCTGCCATCATCCTTCTCACGGCTCTCTTTGCAGATCGTCCGTCTGTCTGGCGTGATTCATTCCAAAAAATCGAAGTCGATTACAAAATCTCTGATAAGGGGCTGATGCTCGATCAGTCATACCTTCGCGAAAAGCTCGCTCAGGAGTATCAAGTCGACGTTCGTGAAATCACGATCAATCGTGTCTTCAAAAACGAAGTTCGGCTCACCCTGATGTATCGTGACGTCCCAGAGCTCCGTGAAGCCATCCAGTCTGAGGTGAAGGAAAAACCGCCAAAAAAGGAACCATTTTTCTACTAAGGAAACGAGGAGGGATCGCGTTTCAGCCAGAAACCTTATCCCAAACCATCAGAGCGGTCTTGACCGCTAGACTGCAAGCTACCACAAAACCAAGCCAGCACGTTCCGAGGATCCATTTTGGCACCTTCCTCTCCCCGACCAGCTCCTTCCGAGTTCCAAGGTAAATCAGCGCCGCAGCCAACATTGGTAGCCCTAAAACGGTTAAAGCCTGCGCAATCGTAATCAAGGTCACAGTTCCTGAACCACCTGAGAGCGACCACGAAGCGACTCCCATCCCGATCAGCAGAGCACAGCAAGTCAGCACCCTCGGCATGGTATCAGAAAGACGCCATCCCTTCCCTAGACTATCCGAAAGGATGGTCCCTCCGATTACCGCATTGACCAAAAAAGAACTAAAAGCTCCAGCCATAATCCCTAAACTGAAAATCACTTTCGCTCCTTTTCCAAATAAGGGCTCTAGTTGCTTCGCGACATCCCCAACACTCTTCAACTCAAATCCATCGGCGCGACCATGAAAGGTGAGAACCGAAGTAATCAAAATAAAAGAAGTCACGATTCCCAAAACACAAATCCCAAAAATCGAATCACTTAAACCTTTTTTCCAATCGGCCAATTTCCAGCCCTTCTCACGAACAAGGTAGCCTTGGTAAAAGGCTCCTCCGATCGAGAAAGTCGTTCCAATCATTCCCAAGAGAGGAATGAGATCACTCTTTCTGCTTGTCATTTTTTGAACAGCTTCGGAGTCCAAGGCTCCGAAAATCACCACGATGAGATTACCGGTAAAAGCAAAGATCATCACCAACACGAGAATCTTCATCAACCTCTCGATTTGGGAATACAAACTCCGAACACGAAAGAGACAAAAGGCTACAAAGAAATTGATAACCAAAAGAACCATAAGGCTCACACCGGTCCCCGCCAAGAGTCTCCCATCACCGATATCTTCCACTAGGGGTTCAAGGCCAGCGATAATTGCCAAGTTGTTACTCGACTGAAACAAAGCCACAACCAGAAAGAGCACCAATCCAACAAACAAGGAGGCCCCACGCCCCAATCGTGCCGCCAATTCCTCACACAAACTTCGCTCATAAGTCACCCCGAGACGGGCTGCCAGCGTCACCATTCCAATCATCAAAAATGTCGATAGCGCCAAAACGAACCATGCCGGAAAACCAAAGTCAGCGCCCACTCGCGAGCTTGTTAGGATACTCCCCGGCCCCAGCACCACCGCCGCAACAATAATCGTAGGTCCTATTTTCCCAATTAATTCATTCAGCCGTCCAATCATCTCGTTTCTCCAATTAATTTTCGCGGATTTTCTTCAATCACTTTTTGGATTTCACATTTTGAAAACCCCAACTCCCTCTCCAAATTCTCCGCCACTCGTGGCATCGTAATCGTCGAACCAATCAGGTGGCTCTTATCTGGCGATCTCGCCACCAAATCGTCTCCAATTCTCACATCTCTCCCCAGAAAATGATAATCACCAACCCCCATTCCGGCAGCGGCAATGGCATCCGTGACCATTACAACACGGTCAGTCCCAACCAAATCGAGATAGTTCTTCAAGGTCACAAATGGAACGTGCGCCCCATCTGGAATAAAGCTGATCCATAAATCATGTCGTTGAGATAGTACACGCTGGATGACGTTATCATGCCGATTCAACTCCATCGGGCATCCGTTCCCTAGGTGAGTGAACATTTTCAAGCCGGCTTCAATCGACTCCTGCAATTGTTTTATTGAAGGATCGCAATGACCGGCAGCGACACAAATACCCTGCTCCGTCAAAAATCGCGTCACCATAAATCCCTCATCCCGCTCCGGAGCTAATGTCACAATTCTCGTTAATCCTCCAGCTGCTTCAAGAAGCCGCTTCATCTCCCCAAGGTCCGACCGCTTCGCATGCTTCACTGGGTGAGCTCCAATATACCCCTGGGTTTCGTTCAAAAATGGCCCCTCAATATGGACTCCACAGATTAGCTT
>DIHU01000225.1 GCA_002420315.1 Akkermansiaceae bacterium UBA5688 | reverse complement strand
TCAACCGATCCCGACGAGTGAAGGCAAATCCTACCTCTTAAGTCTCTGGGGCAGTTGGTGCCCGGCCTGCGAGGAAGAATTGAAAGACCTTACCGCAAAAAATTCGGAGCTCCGTGAGGCTGGGATCGAAATCATCGCTCTCGCGGTTGATGGTCTCGAGGAAGGTAGCTCGAGTGCGCCAGACGCTGAAAAAATGGCCAAAGGTCTGAAACTCCCCTTCGCGAATGGTAGAGCAACGATCCAATTAGTCAGCTATCTCCAATCGATGCACGACTACCAAATCACCGGTGCCGAAACTCTTCCCGTCCCGGTCAGTTTCCTCATTGATAGCGATAGAAAAGTATCAGTGATCTACAAGGGAAGATTGAATCCCGACGATGTGAAAGCGGACGTCAACCATTCGAGAGGAACCCGACTCGAGCGATTTGCCCGCTCCGCTCCCCTGCCCGGTCGAACGCTGCCCATCCCAACCGTTTCGCGCGAGAGAAACCAATACGAGGCTCAATACCGCTTTGCTACTTTCCTCCAGCAAGAAGGATACACCGCTCTTGCGAGATCCGAAAATCTTTCGCTTGTAGAAGCATTCCCCAAAAATGCCGGCCCCCATAATAATCTCGGATTTTCTTACATTAAGAGTAAGAGATTCGATCTAGCCGAAACCAGTTTTCGCGAAGCCCTCCGAATCAAGCCTGACCATGGTAGAGCCAACGCCAATCTGGGAACTCTGCTCGCCCAGAAGGGGGAAATCACGGAAGCAATTAGCCACTTCCAACAAGCCATCAGTAGCAATCCACAGGACCAAAAAAGCCTATCTAATTTGAGCAAACTTTTGCTCAAACAGGAACGCTGGACTGAAGCGCAAGCTACCTTCGAAAAGGCTCTTCTCGCCAATCCCAATTCCCCAGACATCCACAAAAACCTAGGATTTGTGCTAGCCAAGCAGGGGCAACTCCCTCAGGCGGCGACCTACTTCGAAAAAGCTCTTAAGCTTCGACCCGGTGATCCCGATGCACAACGGAACCTCACCATCATCCAAGGACTCATAAACGGGGAACAATAGAATCCTTTCGCCACCATTGAATTCACAGCAGGAGCCATGTCATTCTAAAATTTTCTCTGCAATGGTACGAAGTCTCTCTTTGCCAAGGAACTTAAAGGACGGCATCGGCGCTAACTGAGGATTGTTCTTTTTCGGATTCATGGCCCAGTCAACAATTCCATTTGGATTCCCGGCATATCGACCACGTATAAATTCGAGTGAAGGTCCGACAGTCTGATCCTTTGGATGATGGCAGGCGGTGCATGCCTCCATCAGAACTTCAGGATCATGCAGGTCTGAACTGACAAGGGCGGGATCAATCCCAAAGATTTTTTCAATTTTCCGGTAGCCCTTATAATGAGTGAACGGTTCTCCAAGTTGATGGATCGTTGCAAAGAGCTCGATTCTTTTTCCATCATCAAGATGAAGGTGAAGCTGATGGACCGGCTCGATCTGAGGAATCTCGATGAAAAGTTTTGGGCCATCTTCGACCCTCTGGACAGAAAGAATTTCTAGCCAGTCATGGCCAATTTTGTTCGGATCCGAAACCGCGTATTCTCTGGATCCGTAACTCGGGCTATATCTGTAATTCCAGTGCTGAGCATACCACTTTTCATGATCAGCCTTGGGGACTGATTCCTCATTGGCAAAAGTCAGCAAGACCCCATTTTCTCGCACCTCAAAATCAACAGGATAGGGAAAGTCTTCCGTTTGATTATTATATCTGACCCTCTGCAGTGCTCCATCAGCAATGCCATAATTCCCCCACCCCTGAGAACCGGTAACGTAAAGCTGGCCATCGAAGGGAGAAAATCTACCACGGTGCGAACCAGCAAGGAACGATCCTGGAAGGACCACTGCAGCTCCCTGTGAAGATTTATCCAAAGATTCTCTGAGAAGAATGAAATGCTTGGAAAATCCTGAAGAGAAATGCACCCATTGCCCGCTCAAAGGGCCCCACTTGTCACAATTGATAAAGACCTGCCCTCCAGAGGAATTATCAACGCCCCTCGGGAGATAGAGCATCGGAGGCACATAGCCCCGTTCCCCTTCGCGTGGACCGCCTGCACCAAAGTGCCCACCAAAACTCACATCACAGATCGCGCTAGCAGGGGTCCAGGTCCCTTCCTGAACACTTGTTAGAACCGTGCTCCCGTCTGGCGAGATCCCTAGGCCATTTGGGTTGCGAAGACCCGTTGCAAGAATATCGATCCTGTCATTATCAACTCGGCAAAGGCCCTGATTGCCTGAGGCAAAAAACCAGCGTCCCGCAAGATCTCGCTCAAGGCCGGTAATGAAATCATGTCCCCCAGCCGAGGTCTGATGAACCCGTGACACTGGCTTGTAGTAGTCAGCCTCATCATCATTATTACAGTCATGTAGTGCGACGATCTGGTCACGGCACATCACATGAATGAGACCATCTACTACTTTGAGACCAAGAGGTTGATGCAATCCGGCTGCAAACCTTTTCCAAGTCAGCTCTTCAAGGCCGGGACCGGAAACGTCACAGACCCAGACATCACCGTGAATCGTACAAAGAGCAATTCTCCGTTCCGAGACAAAGTCATGTCCTCCCGGAAATAGAAGAGCATTCCATGAATTATCATATGGGAGAGTGAGGGTATCAATGGCATAAGGAGTTTGGTCCCCGAGTTTTCCCCGAGTTGTGATCCTCTGTGTCCACTGAGGCTCCGGATCCTCAGGAATCTCCGCCTCCACTTCACGTACCTTACCGTTAATGACAACGGCGGTTCTGTGATTGATCTTCCCAAGGATGGAATATGAGAAAATGACCCGGTCAGCGTCACGATATAGACCGAGGAACTTTGCGCCTTCGAACTGAGCTTTCATATTAAGCAGTTCCACTGGCTCTCCTCCCATCGGAATCCCATGCATTAAACCACGCCGCACATCGGTCCAAGCCACCAGATCACCTGACCAGGCAGCAGCGAACCGCATCTTATCTGTATCAAACACCACGTTGAGAGCTTCTTCCTGACCAGGCACGGATGGAAGGCGCACGCTCACAGCCCGTGGAATCGTGAGCCCCTGACCACGGAAGACCCCACTGACCATGGAGCCAGTATCCATCTCCTTGACTCTTCCGTCTTTCCAAGTCTCTTGGTCGTTCTGGTTCCCCCAGTGACCCGTGTGCGCTCCGTCAATCCCGGGGAAAGCAGCAGGCTCCCGGTTCCGGGTAATGGCCTGCCTTGAATAAAAATCATAGATTCGATCCCGGTTCACATACGCCTCCCAGTAGGGGTTCGACTCCGGGTCCAGTGGCTTGGCATTTATGTCCCGCGGGGCAATCGCCCCCACCTTCGGCTTGTCTGGAGCTTTTATGGGTCTCAGGCCCGCGGATCCTGGCTCGTTATAATCGCGAATGAGCCAATCTAGCCCTTCAAGATTAGACCTCAAAACGACTTCTGTATCGAGATCGCTTCGGTGATCAAGAATCCCGATCGGTCCATCATAACCGCTCTCGATAACAACCTTAAGCATCGCCTGATCATGCTGACCGTGCGACAGGTCTAGGATCTTGGGCTTCGCTTCCGCATTCATACCATTCAAGTTTAGGCAAAGGAGATAAGGCTTCATAAGCTTGAGCGATTCTTTCCAGTCTCCTATATGCCCGTGACCATGGTGCCAGTTGTAAACAATCCCGACATTCGTGTGCCCCCTCTCATGGAGCTCCTCACAGACCGCAACCAAGTTCCTCGGTTCACCTCCCCATCCTCCGTGATTGTAGAGCCCTAATTCACAGCCCATTTGGTCAAGACGCTTAGCAAGGTCCAATACCGAGTCTGCGGCTGCCGAGACCATCTCTTCAAGGGACCCCTCAGTCGGTGACCCAAGAGTTCGCCAGATCTGTGGATGAATGTCATGTTTTTCGAACAGCTTGTAAGCCTCATCATGACCAGCCCAAAAAGCGAAGAATTCAATCCCGTGCTTTTTGTATTGGAGGATCTCCTCCTCGAAATCCTTCACGTGCTCGCCGCGCCAGTCATAAGCACATCTCTTGATCCCAAGACGAGCCAGCATCTTGGCCCGGTCCTCCGGGCCTCTTTTCTTCGCATCGAATGGAACGATGCACCAAGCAGCTAGCCTATCAACCTTCAGGTTCGCCGGAACCTCGGCCCTGACCTGTCCTGCAAAGAACAAAGAACCTAGAGCCATTATGAAAATAAAGATGGAATAAAGAGGTCTCATCACAGATTGAAGATTATAGATCTCATAGATAAGAAAAATCTAAATATCTAGAGATAATAAGCATCGATGTGGACCCAAACCCCCGTGACAGTCTTATCTTCCCATCCCCCTCAAAAACATATTCCTAGTAATCGCGCTGCGATGCCGCTCAACTTTTTCTCGTCCCTACTGGGTTATCTTCTCAGGGGAGCTTGTGTTTTTTGGGAGTTTCTTTCTTTAGCTCCATATTTTTTGTCGGTGAGTGACTTGAGAAAGCTGATGAGGGCAGCTTGATCTTCGTCCGAGAGGGCGATGCCCCCTTTGGGGTGTTTGGCCAGATTGGGATCGAGGGTAGAATTACGATGGATCCCCTCGCTATAATGCCTAATGACCTCTTCGAGTGTCTGAAAGCGGCCATCGTGCATATAGGGCGCGGTGAGAGCGATATTTCGGAGACTTGGCGTAGAGAATTTCCCTCGATCGGTTTCTTTCCCAGTGACTTTCATGAGTCCAGTATCGGAAAGAGAGGGCGTGAGTCCATTATCGTGAAATTGATGATCGCTGAAGAAGGAACCTCCGTGGCAGTGGAAGCAGTCCGCTCCATATTGCTGGCTGCGTGGTTCATACTCCGTGAAAAAGAGTTCCATCCCGCGTTGCTCAGCTTCGCTGAGTTTCGCTTTCCCAGACATCGCCCGGTCGAATTTGGAATCGTAACTCGTAAGAGTGAGGAGGAAATTTTCGAGAGCAAGGGCGATTTTCTCTTCGGTTACGGGACCTGGCCCGAAGGCATTTTCGAAAGCGCGCAATTCGTCTTTTTGAAGCTGCGCCACAACGATTTTGAGATCGGAGGCCATTTCACGATGATCTTGGATCGGTTGGAGGACCTGATCACGGAGAGATTTCGCCCGCCCATCCCAAAAAAAGGAGGATTTCCAGGCAAGGTTGAAGAGGGGCATAGAGTTTTTGTCACCCTCTTGATCGTTAATGCCTTTGGAAAATTTGAGTCCATCAGTAAAAGCTTTGTCCTCATGATGGCAGGTCGCGCAAGAAATAGTGCCATCTTTGGAAAGGGATTTATCATGGAAGAGTTTTTTACCAAGAGCGACTCGTTGAGTGAGGAGAGGATTGTCGCGAGGAAGGAGAGGCATGGGGAAACGGCGACTCATCTTCAAGGGAAAGGGAGTATAATTTTTTGGGAGAAAAAGCGGGGTCACCGCGGCGAGGGGAAGTTCGTCGGGAGGGTAGGAAACTCCCCGGACAGAGAATACGCTTTTTAGGTTCGCAACGAGAGCACTCGAAATAGCATCGCCCGGATGGGAGTGGGTGGAATTCCCATCCTTTTCGAAAGAAAGTGCACGAGGTTGGGTCAGGAGTTTTTTAAGATCGAAGGAGAGGGCGAGAGCGGTCTTATTTTTGATCCGGAAGTTAGCAGCAAGCTGAACGCGGGAGAGGTTTTGATCGTTGGCGAGGTGGTATACAAAGCCGTTCAGTTTTTTTTGAGAGGTGCGAAAATGTCCTTCGAGAGCGAGGAAGATATAGCCTCCAGTCCAGTCCCAGTGAAGATTGTTGAGATTGGGATTGAGCGGATGATCGGCGGAGTATTGGGCCGGATCTCCATGGTTTTCTTTTTTGGGAACTCCGAGGCTGAAACGGAATGACTTGTAGGTGCCGGGAGGAACCTTCGTCAAAGTAAATGAGGTGCGACGAGTCGAGGCATTGATGAAGGCGTATTGTCCAGGGAGCTCTTGCCAGCTGCCGTCTTCGTTTTGCAGGGCGGGTTGGCTAATCAGATAGGAGAGGCGTGAGACAGATAGGGTTTCAGCACTCTCGTACTTTAGAGAATTAAGAGTAAGAGGTTGGTCCCCAAATTGATGAGAGAAGTCGATGCGGAGAGTGCCTGCAAGAAGAGGCATGAGAAAAATAAGTAGAAAAACGGTGGTCTTGATAACGCAATCGCCAGTCTTCGAAAGAGGCCTAAAGCCGTCCCCAAAGGCTGACAGGATTGCGTGGAGGTTTTTCAATCGAATTGGGGAGGATTACGGCTTAGTAAAGCCATTGGTTGAGGTCGCGGTAATGGTGCCTGCTCCGGGCGGGGAGTGCAGGTAGGTGGCCCGGTAAGCTGTGCCTGAGGAGAAACTATCGTCATTAAAAGAAATCGTGATTGTCCCGCCGGCGGGACCGTTGAGGTTATAA
>DIHU01000187.1:33279-61893 GCA_002420315.1 Akkermansiaceae bacterium UBA5688 | reverse complement strand
AAATCGATCCGGGAAGGGAAGGTGAGTATCACTGAATCTTTCGCTAGAATCGAGCGAGGCGAGTGTTGGCTCTATGGATGTGACATTCAGCCGTGGCAAACCGCTGGATCCTTTTTTCAGCACGAGGCGAAGCGACCCCGTAAATTGCTCCTTCATAAGAATGAGATTTTAAAACTTTCCCAAGCTACCTTACAAAAAGGCTTCACTTTGATTTGTCTCAAGCTCTATTTCAAAGGGCGTCGGGTAAAAGTTCAGCTTGGCCTCGGAAAGGGCAAAGGGCACAACGATCAGCGACACGATCTTAAAAAGAAGACCGAACTTCGAGAGGCCCAGCGAGAAGTGGCTCGCTTTAATAAAGGGCGTGGTCTCTAGGCGGATGGCTTCCGGTTACCGATGGGTCGGCTTGGCGAGAGCTTTTAGGACTGGCTCAAGGTCTTGAGCTTTTTCATACGTCTTTTCGAGCCTTGCCATCATACGCTCAAATTTTTTCGGCTTATGCTCTGTCAGTGGTTTGAAGTGGCTTCCATATCGGGCGAGTTGGGTTTCGGAAAAATCATCAAGGGCATCTGTTCCTTGAATATATGCTACGGCCTCCTTGCTTTGCAGAAGTTGGGTGTGAATTTTTTCGATCTCTTGTTTAAATCGGCCCTTCAGTCTGCAATCTGAGTTCAGCATGTGGGTCAGGTAGGCGGCCTGCCCTATCGAGGCCGACACAAGATCTTTAAGCCATGGGAGGACCCGTTTTTCGAATGTTTCGATTTCATCGCCTCTAGTTGAGGCGTTTTCATAAAGGCCTTGGGCATACATCCAGATCATGCCAATTGTAATGTCCCGGGAATCGGGCATTTCACGTGCACCAAAATAGAGCTTATGAGTCGCATCCTCTTCGAACTTTGCGGCGGCATAAGCGGTCATGTAGCGATGGCTACTATTCGTGCTGCCTGCCATAAAGTGGTGACCTTGATTCGCTCCAGTCATACTTGGAGTAAGGTATCCTGAGACGGTGTAGGTGCCGGCGCTTCGGATCTTGAGTGAATTGTATAAGGCAGCAGCGCCACCGCTTTTATCGCCGCCAAAATGAATGCCATGGGCGCTGATGTTGTAGTCACGTTTCACATCCGAAAGGACATTTCGGGTGTGTCCAAAATTGTTGAGCAGTGTGACTTGACCCTCATGACGAGCCTCGATCGGGCTTGCGATAACCATCCCAAGTACATCGGCAGCTTCAGTAAAGCGTTTCAAGGTTTCCTGCTTGGCGCCATCCGATTGGGTCCAAATCATAACCGGAGCGCGAGTTCCAGACTCGAGGTTTTTTGGAGTATAAACGAAGTAAGATGTCTTGGCGTCTGCTTGAATAGGCCCTCCTAAGGTCCCGGCATTCGCAGCGAATTGGATCTTTTTCTTTTTGAAATGTTTCTCAAGAAATACTTGATCTTCTTCTGAAAATTCGTCGATTCCCAATGTGAGCTCACGGCCGTCTTTCGTGATCAGCTGGATTGAACCGTTCTGGGTCATTTCGCTGGCTTTGGCGGCGATTTTATTTCCGCTCTTAGAGTTCCAGATGCGTAATTTGGTTGGCTCTATCGCCTCTGCGTATGAAGAAATTGCGAAGAGAAAGATCGCTAATAAAAAATAGTACACGGTGGGGGGAATTACAGTAGTTGGAAATCGATGTCAAAGGCCAGGAAAGCACATGGATTATGCTTCTCGGATGCCCCGAACTGCGGTGGCCATGTCTGGAGCGCCAAAAGTGGATGATCCCGCAACAAAGACATTGGCACCAGCCGCTCCCGCTATTGCGGCGCTCTCCACGCCAATCCCACCATCCACTTCTATATGGTAGTTGAGCTTATTTTCGGTCCGGTGTTTTACTCCGGCTTCGACCTTGACCATGACTTCTTCCATAAATGACTGGCCCCCGAATCCAGGCACTACTGTCATTACAAGAAGGAGATCAATATCTTCCAAAAAAGGGAGGACCGCTTCGAAGGGTGTCGCTGGGTTCAGAGCTAAGCCGGCAAGGCAATTTGCTTCACGAATCGCTTTAATTGTAGTGGTAACGTTATGGTCTGCTTCCGGTTCGACATGAACCGTGATCAGGTCGGCCCCAGCAGCAATAAATTGGGGCAAATAGTGATCTGGACGAGTGATCATGAGGTGCACATCAAGGAAGATATCGTTTGTCTCATGAACCGCTTGGATCATTGCTGGTCCAAAAGAAATATTATCGACAAAATGGCCGTCCATGACATCCAGATGCATCCAATCTGCTCCAGCGTTAATGGCGCGGGAGGTTTCAGCCCCCACTCTGCCGAAGTCGGCGGCGAGGAGGGAAGGGGCGATAATGCGATCTCGGTGGTTCCACTTTTTCACGCTGCGATTCATAAGGTGAAAACTGGCTTGAGGCGCGTAAAAAAATCGATGCCGGAGGAAGACCTGTTTTTTAGGTGGCTTGGGCAAGGTTCAGTTTCAGCGGGGTTGAGCTTGACGAGAGAAGCCAAACTGATATTTCCGACTGGACAAATAGTGTTCATTGAAACAATAGTCTCACATGGCCTACAAACTCACTCAGCGCCAGCAACAGCTGTTGGACTTTCTCAAGTTATCTCAAAACAAGAATGGTTTAATGCCCTCGACCCGTGAAATTCAGGCGCATTTCGGTTTTGCAAGCCAAACTGCGGCAATGAGTCATCTGCGAGCGCTTGAGAAAAAGGGAGTTATTGTTCGCCTGCCAGGCAAGGCAAGAGCAGTGGTTTTTCCTGAGGATTTGGAACGGGAGGAAGTCGTTGATATTCCAATATATGGTTCGATCGCTGCAGGAATGGCGGAAGCAGTGGAGGAGGAAAAACAAGGTTGTATCTCCATCGATATCGCTTCGCTCGGAATCCCACGAAATGCCCGCACCTTTGCTCTTAAAGTCCGCGGAGAGTCGATGATCGACGCCCATATTTGTGATGGTGATACTGTAGTGCTCGAGTTTAGGGAGCCACGACACATGGATATTGTGGCGGCTTTGATTGATGGCGAGACAACCTTGAAGCGTTTTGTATTGGAGAACGGCCGCCCTTTTCTTCGCGCTGAGAATGAAAATTTCCCTGATTTGATGCCGGCTCGCGAGCTTGTGGTGCAAGGGGTTTTAGTAGGATTGCTGCGGACGGGTCTAATGTAGTCTCGATTTGATTGATTAGTTTTTTGAATCAGAATCTACCGCTTTCACCTTTGGGCTTTCTATAGTTGGGTCAGAAAGAAGATGGAGAACCTTAACGAGGCTTAAAGCTAAGATCGTGAGGTTAAAATGAGTTTGGAAAACAGAATTCCTTATGTTTTTATAAAGCCCTCGCCGCAGCTAGGTCTATGAGCGAAGGATTGTAACTATCTCAATGATAAATAGATTTCTTTTACTAGCTGGTTCGGCTTTAACTATGGGGCCTCTGGCTCTTCATGCAGGGGGATTTTCAGCGGAGCATTCTCAGAAAAAAAAGAAGAAGGGTCCGGGGGATTGGTGCGAGACCTTACAGGACTTTGGCACCCTCTATGATGTGAAAAAAAAGAATAACCCGTATGTCCAAAAGGTTAAGATTTTTGGTCGTTATCAACAGCAGTGGGCATATTCCGACGGCTCTGATCGGGGGCGAGATTTTAGTGGCTATGGCCAAGAATTGCGTCGATTTCGGGTAGGTGCCTCAGTTGAATTTCTTGACCGCTGGAAAATACATGGACGGATCAATTTGGAAGAGGGAGGATTCAATAACACCAAAATCAGACATGACGACTTTGATGAATTGATCATTCGTTATGAGTCGAAGGATATCTTTTTTTTTAATGAGCCCTCGATAGTTTACGGGCTCACTAAAATTGATTTCGGTGGCGAGTGGTACGCGACTTCAAAAGAGCAAAAGACTATCGAGCGAAGCAACCTCTCCAACCTCTATTCCCCAGATCGATCCACGGGTTTCTTATTCGCAGCTGAAGTTGAAGATTTTGATATTGTTTTGGGAGTTTTTTCATCTCGTGAGCACAACTACGCACTCGCAGACTGGGATGGTGGGTATGGCTACTTCACCTCGATCCGGACGAAAATTGGTAAGGGAAAATTACGGGCAGATTTTCTCTACGTCGATGCAACTGAAGTGGAAGATGAGATTTTTGGCTTCGAATGGGCCACTTCTTTGTCATACGACAAAGATATCGGAAATTGGAATTTATTTGTGAATGGAACTTATGGCCGCTTCGATAGTGGTGATATCTACGGAGTCGTCGTTATGCCATCGATGTTCATTATTGAGGACCGGCTTGAAGCTGTCTTTCGTTATCAGTGGGCCTCCTCGACTGAATTACAGCTGCGACCGGGACGACGTGGACATACTTCCGTTCGCGCTTTTGCTGAGGCCGATGGAATTAAGATATCCAAAGGTGACGAAAACCATACTCTTTACGCGGGGCTAAATTATTATTTTTGTGAAGATAATCTTAAGCTCATGGCCGGAGTCGAACATGAGACGCTGACTGGGGGGAATGCTGATACTGAGGCGACTACGGTCTGGGGGGCGTTGCGCTTTTTCTTCTAGAAGGCCTCGGAAAATCGTTCGTTGGTTAGGGTGGGGTTGATGATGTGATTTGAAAAACTTATCCTAAGGGTGGTTATTAACTTCGAATCGAGCTGTTACCGCCATTGCTAGTCCTTCCAAGAGGGTGGTGGTTGATAGTTTCCAGTAATGGTTCAAACGAATTATTTCAGTTGTTGCTCTTGGTTTATTTTTCAGTCGGCTTCTTACGCTCTCTGCTGAGAGGTTCGGCCCCCCTTACTGCTTACTCGAAACTAGTAATCTAGCTTCAGAAAGCCGATATCGTAAAGAATCGACAATTGGAGGCGTTTTCTCCGGAGATCTTATCGAGTGGAGCGAATTGGTGACCTTAAGGGGAGGATTCCGGAAACAGTAGTTTCCGAAAAGTCTATTGGGGAATGTATAAAACCCTAAAAAACTGAATTTGAGTGTATTAGAGAAAATAAACTCTTTCGATTAAGCCTTTTTTTGGGTTTTGGCCGAAAATCGACATTAATTATTTAGAAACACTGATTATTTAGGCTTTCTGGTTGATCTTTGGTGATATTTAGTGTACTTCGGTGACTTCCAAGACACTTGGAAGTGCGTTTTTATGAAAAAATGCGAACATTATCGCTCAGGTCAATTGGACCGTCAGCTTGATCCGAAGGGAAGATTTTCCCTTCCGGTTGACTGGCGCCCGGTCCACGGGGAGAGCGTTTACTTTGTGAAAGTCAGGGTCGAGGAGATTCCGGCTCTCAGGGTTTTTACTCAAACCGCTTTTGATCGGAAACTTTCTGATATTGAAAGCACAACGGATGCCACTCCGGCTCAGCGCGACCGTGCTCGAGGGATCCTTTTCGGTTCAGCGGTTGAGTCCAAGGTCAACGAGCAGGGGAAATTGACCATTCCTAAGGCTCTTGCTGAGGATCACGGCTTGGCTCTTCCTGGTGCCGTTCGCTTGGTGGGCCGAGGAGAACTTTTTGAGATTTTCACCCCTGAAAATGGCAAAGCGATTCAGGCCGCTGAGGAAAAGGCCCGCAAAAGCGATGCGATGATTTCCGGTATGCTTGGCTTTTAAAAATTCCCTTTTTAACCTTCACTATGCTATCTGCCTCCTTCATCAAGACGTCTCCCGATTTCGGTTGGCTCAACGATGTGTCGGTCGGATCTCTCTTTGGGAGAAAAGAGATGGAGGCTGTGTATGCGGCGGTCGAACCAGTCAGCGAATTACCCGAGCAGCCATTCTATCATGAATCGATACTCCTTGATGAAGTGGTCCAATTCTTGGAGCCCGCGGCTGGTAAATTGATTGCTGATGGAACTTTGGGAGGCGGCGGTCATACCGAAGCCTTGCTGAAAGCGGGTGCAACGGTCAAGGGGGTCGATCGTGATGCTGATGCTCGAGCCTATGCCAATGAGCGGTTGTCGCGCTTTGGAGATCGTTTCGAAGCGGTTGAAGGTTGCTTTGGAGATATCGCCACTCTGGCGCAGGTTGGAGGATGGGGAAAGCTTGATGGCATCTTGCTTGATTTGGGCGTTTCTTCCCACCAACTCGATTGTAGTGATCGTGGATTTTCATTTCGTTTTGATGGCCCCCTAGATATGCGCATGGGTGGTGGTGGGCCTACTGCTGCTGATCTTGTTAACAACTGGAGCGAAGGAGAATTACGACAGATTTTTTGGGATCTGGGGGAAGAAAAATCTGCCCGCAAGATTGCCGCCTGGATTTCCTCAGAACGCGAGAAGGTCAAATTTGAAAGAACAAGCCAGCTAGCCGATGGCATTGAAAAGTTACTGGGCCGGCGAGGCCGGATTCATCCTGCGACGAAGGTTTTTCAAGCGCTTCGGATGGAGGTGAACGACGAACTTGGAGAGCTTCGCCGTTTTTTGAAAGTGGCGCCTGATCTCTTAAAACCAGGCGGACGACTTGCCATAATCACGTTTCACAGCCTTGAAGATCGTATCGTTAAGCAAACCTTTCGCGATGCTTCAAAGGAAGAGATTGATCGACCCGAGTGGCCGGCGCCCCAACCTAATCCTCTTTATGCATACAAACTCTTGACCCGGAAGGGTGTTGCTCCTGGAGGTCAAGAGATAGCTCGTAATTCCAGATCTCGAAGCTCAAGACTACGCGTTGTTGAGAAAATTTAAAAATTCGGCCCATTAAAAAATGAATCGTAAAAAAAGCACCTCAAGTCTTGGTTTCTCATCTCTTGTCTTACTTGGCATTGCGGTCGTAATCGTTTCGAGCAGCGGAATTGGATATGTCATTATGAAGAACAGGCAGATTTCGACTCGTAGTCAGATCTCCGAAGTTCAGAGTAGAATACAAGATCACGAAATTTCTATTTTACTGCACGACTCTGAGATCGAGGAGGCACTGGGAATTTTTCAGCTTCGTCAAAAGCTTAAAAAAATTAATTCACCCCTCACTGAGATCGATTTTGTTGAGCCTCTTCTTGAAGCCAATGAAGAATCGCCACCCGAGAATTCGGTAGCGCGTCGCTAGTAATTATGGATGCTACTTTCAAATACCGAACTTTTTTGGTCTGCCTGACTCTTGTATTCGGGCTGAGTGCGCTTTCAGTAAAGCTGATTTCGCTCCAAGTTTGGAATCGAAAGCTATCCGACACCTCTGCTGTCCCGCAATTTCGATCCCACGAAGTGATCCCTGCCCGGCGTGGTTTTATTGTTGATCGAAATTCTACCGTTATTGCTCAGAATCGGCAGGAGGCAACGTTGGTAGCGGATTTGAATCACCTTAAATCTGAGTCGATTCTCCACCGTGCGGTTGCGCATTTTTACGCGAGCCAGAAAGAAGGTTGGCGAGATTTTGATGAGGCCAAACAGAAAGCCTTTCTTAGTGAAGCTCGGATGTTGGTTAAGAGAAACCTTAGCGAAGAAGAGGTGGTTGAAAAACACCTGACCTACGCATGCGAAATCATCGGTCAAGAACTACGGACCGCTCCCAGTCAGATTCGGGAAAAGTTTAAAGGTGAGGCGACCCGTATCGTAGTAGAAAAGCGAATTAGTGAAAGAGTGGCGCGCCGCATTGAAAAAGCCCTGCAGGAGCGTAATATTCAGGGTTTTTATTTTGAGAGGTCCCTGCGTCGCGAATATCCGATGCCAACTTTAGCATCCCATTTAATAGGGATTCGTGGCTACGATAAAAACCGTAAGCTAGTGGGATTATCGGGCCTTGAGAAATCAATGGACGAGATCTTGTCTGGGCGAGACGGCAAGCGTGTTTTGAAACGTGATGAGTATGGTCTCGTGAACCTAACTAAATCCGAGAAGGTAGTTCCTCCCAAAAAGGGAAAGCATGTGAAAGTGACCCTTGATATGGGAATTCAAGCTATCGTTGAAGAGGAGCTCGGAATGGCGTTTGGAGCCTTAAATGCTAAGTATGGAAGTGTCATTGTAGTGGATCCTCACACTGGTGATATTCTCGGAATGGCCAGTCGCCCTGATTTTGATCTTAACATTCGAAAGAAATATCAGGATGCCGTGAGCTATGCCGTTTCGGCGCAGTATGAATCAGGCTCTGTGATGAAAATTATCCCTATGGCTGCCGCCCTTGATTTGAGAAGGGTGAACCGGAAGACTGTCGTTGATTGTGGCTGGGGTGGCATTAATCGCTATGGTTTCCGGATTCATGATCACCACCCATACGGAGAGCTCACCTTTGACGGTGTTCTCGTAAAGTCGAGTAACACTGGGGTCTTTCAATTTGCAGATATGGCAGGTCGGGAATCTTACTATCGATATCTTCGTAATTTTGGTTTTGGGAGTCCGACCGGATTTCCAATCCCAGGTGAAGCGAAAGGTGTTATTCAGAATGAGACTAACATGCGGAACTTTGCCAGTGCCACGTATGGTTATGGAGTTTCGGTAACACCCCTCCAGTTGGCGATGGCCTATTCCGTTCTTGCGAATGGAGGTAAGCTCATGAAGCCTCGGTTAGTCGACTCCCTGATCGCCGACAACGGCGCGGTCCTGGATCAAACTCCGATTCACCAAGTGCGGCAGGTAGTGAGTTCAAGGGTTGCTAAAGGCATGTGTCTTGCGCTAGAGCAGGTCGTTCTTAAGGGCACAGGTCGTCGGGCTGCAGTCCCTGGTTATCGCGCCGGTGGGAAAACGGGCACTGCTGAAAAATGGGATAGCAAAACCAAGCGCTATAATGAGTCCGAGAAGATTCTTACTTTTGCAGGAATCCTGCCGGTCCATGACCCCAAATTTGTCTGTATTGTGAGTATTGATGAACCTTCCGGACTTGGAGAAGATTTCCCAATTGGTGGCGGAACCATTGCTGCTCCTATTTTTGCTCAAGTCGCCGAGCGGGTTGCTCGCTATATTAATTTACCTCCTACTGAAGAGATTCCTGAAGAAGAGACCTCTATCGTATCCAGCACGACCGAATGATTTCACTGCCGTCACTCCTCGAAATTCTTCCCGAAGCCAAAGAACTTCGGGTCGAAGATATCCCCGTGATTAGCGTGACCGACCATAGTGGGCGCGTCCAAGAAGGATCCGTTTTCGTTGCGGTATGTGGGGCCTCGGCTGATGGACATGATTATCTCGATCAAATTGTGGATAAAAAGCCTGCTGCTATTATTGCTCAAAGGAAAGGGCCCGCAGATTATACCGGACTTTGGATTCAGGTTCCAGACACCCGTCTCATTCTCGGGCGCCTCGCGGCTCGATTTGCCGGGGATCCTGCGGATTCGATGGTCGTTGTGGGGGTGACAGGGACAAATGGAAAGACCACAGTGACCCATTTTATCCATGCGCTTTTTGAAAAATCCATGATCAAAACAGGAATGATCGGGACAATCAAAATTAATGATGGAAGCGGCTTAAAGGGTTCAACTCATACTACCCCGGGAGCGATAGAAATGCAGAGCATTCTCAAAACGATGAAAGAGAATCGCTGTAAGGCTGTGACGATGGAAACGTCTTCGCATGGTTTAGAGCAAGGGCGTTGCAGGGGAATTACTTTTAATGTCGGAGTTTTTCTGAATTTGACCCAAGATCATCTCGATTATCATAAGACAATGGCGGTCTATTTTGCGGCCAAAAGAATTCTTTTTGAGCAAATGGTGGAGAATGGCAGCGATGGTGTTGCGGTAATTAATATCGATGATCTTGCTGGTGAAAAGCTTGCCGCAGAATTTTCTGATCGCCTAAAGATCATAACCTTTGGCTTCAGTGCAGGTGCTGATTTTCGTGCGAGCGAAGTGAGGCCCTCGGTTCGTGGGCAAGTTTTTGCGCTCGAAGCCCGGGGAAAGAGCTTCCTTGTAAGGCTCCCTGTAGTCGGGCGTTTTAATGTTTTGAATGCTCTTGCAGCTATAGCTTCTGTTTCTTCGACGGGAGTGCCACTGCGGAATCTTGTAAAAGCGGTCGGCGAAATTCGACAGACTCCCGGACGAATGGAATTTGTTGGTGGAGATCGTGTTTCGGTTTTTGTTGATTATGCGCATACTCCTGATGCTCTTGAAAAGGCGTGTGAAACCTTGAGTGATCTTCATCCAAATCGCCTAATTACAATCTTTGGTTGTGGCGGTGATCGAGATCGCTCGAAGCGCCCGTTGATGGCGGAAGCTGCTTCTAGGCACAGCCAATTTTGTATCGTGACTTCTGATAATCCTCGTAACGAAGACCCGCAGACGATTATTGACGAGACCATTCCGGGACTTGGTTCAGCTCGTTATGAAGTACTCCTTGATCGAAGAGAGGCAATTTATTCTACGATAGAAAATGCCTTGCCTGGTGATTTGATTTTGATCGCAGGAAAAGGGCATGAAACTTATCAAGAAGTGAATGGGAAGCGGCAGTATTTTGATGACCGTGAGGTCGCCCGTCGGGCGCTTGAAATCCGAAAAAAGAAAGAAGAAGTTGAGTTTGCGAAACGGCAAGCCGAACGGGAAGAACGTGAACGTAAGCGCGCCAAGGAAGATGAAGGCGAAAGACATTTGCACCAGGAATGAAATTTTATCCTCTCCAGAAACTCGCGCATGCGATGAACGGCTGCCTTTTACAGGGCGGAGAGGATTGTGTCATTTCGGCGGGTGTCTCTACCGATACTCGGCGTCTCCCAGCTGGTGCTATGTTCTTCGCCTTAAAAGGGGAGAATTTCGACGCACATCATTTTCTGGCTGAAGCGGTAGAAGCGGGAGCTGGAGCTCTTGTGCTGCAGGATGATTCAGATTTGCCAGAAGGAATTCCAGTGGTTCTTGTGAATGATACCCTCGAGGCACTTCAGTCTTTAGCAAAGTGGTATCGAAGCGAGTTGGGGATTCCCGTGGTCGCTATCACGGGTTCGAATGGTAAGACCTCGACTAAGGACTATACACACAGTGTTCTCAGTCAGAAGTTCCGCGTAAATTCTACCCTAGGAAATCTCAACAACCATATTGGTCTTCCGCTCACAGTTCTTGCGACTGCGGCGAATGATGAGATTGGTGTTTTTGAAATGGGAATGAATCATTCCGGTGAACTAGCTTCTCTTTGCGAGATCGGACGACCAGATGTTAGTATTATTACCAATGTGGGGACCGCCCATATCGAACACCTGGGAAGTCGCAAGGCGATTGCGATTGAAAAAGGAACCGTGGCCCGAGTCTTAAGTGATAGAGGAACCTTGCTCCTACCCAGTGATTGCGATGACTTGTATGACTTTCGTGCTTCGACCCCAGCTAGAGTGATCACGGTGGGTGGGGGCGAAATTCGCGCTGAAAATACTGTGTCGGGAGAATCTGGCTCGGCTTTCGATCTTACGATTGATGGTCTTGGAACCAAGAGGACATCCATTTCTGTTGTAGGCCGGCACATGATTAGCAATGCCTTGCTCGCTGCTGGCGCTGGATTTGTGCTTGGACTGGACCTTGATGAGATTTCTGCCGGCCTCACAAAGGCGACGCTGACTAGTGGCCGGCTTCGCCGCTATTTAAGCCATGGTTTGACTGTCATTGATGATACTTACAATGCGAACCCGGAATCGGTGACCGCGGCTCTGGAAACATTGGCAAGCCTCCCCGGAGATGGTAGAAAAATTGCGGCGCTCGGAATGATGGGCGAACTTGGTGAGCACGCTTTGGAAGCTTATCCGAGGATTGGCGGGATCGCTCGAGATCTGGGAGTGACTTTGGTTACGGTCGGCGATGATGCAAATAAGTATGGTGCGGATCACCATTTTCAAACTCACGAAGAAGCTGCTACTTGTTTGTCTAACGAGACATCCCCGGGTGATATCGTCCTTTTTAAAGGAAGTCGGATGGCCGCAATGGACCGGGTCATGAAACTAACCTTCCCCGAATAACTCTGCTCAAATCATGCTCTATTGGATTTACCAACTTTGGAAAGAAGCTCAGGAATCGGGCGCTGATTGGGCTGAAACCTTTTCGTTCCTGAGAATTCTAGGTTACATCTCGGTCCGTGCTGGTTTGGCCACCTTGATTGCATTTATGCTGACTCTTTTGATCGGTGAAAGAGTGATTCGAAAACTCATTTCTATGAAGGTTGGGCAGCCATTGAGAACTGCGGAAGAAGTCCACAAATTAGCTGAACTTCATGGCGGGAAAGCTGGAACTCCGACGATGGGAGGGATTATGATCTTGGGTACGACGATGGTTGCCATTTTGGTCTGTGGGCGCATTTTAAATCCCTTTGTGCTAGTCGTAGCAGTGGTGACCCTTGCATTAGGTGTTCTGGGTTTCCTTGATGATTATCAGAAAGTCGCTAAAAATAATTCTGAAGGAGTGAGTGGTAAATTGAAGCTGGGCTGGCAGGCCGTGGTTGGCTTGGGTGCAGGTCTCTTTCTCTACTTCAATCCTGAAACTTCGACTTTTGTTTTTTATTCAACAAAAGAAGGGGCGGAGGTAGCCAAAGTCACCGATTTTGGGTTTCCACTTTTGACTTTTTGTATTCCTTTTGGACTGCTCGCGATACCGTTTTTCATGGCCGTTCTCATGGGTACCTCCAATGCTGTTAATCTGACTGATGGGCTGGACGGGCTCGCCACGGGAGTAACTATCACAGTGGCTATCGCCTATGCGGTAATTACCTATCTAGGCGGTCGGGCCGATGCCTCCGAATACCTTCATATTTTTCATAACCCAGGCTTATCGGAGCTCTGCATTGTTATGATGGCCCTTGTCGGTGCCTGCTTTGGCTTCCTCTGGTTTAATTGTCATCCAGCCAAGGTTTTCATGGGTGATACTGGTTCCCTTGCGATCGGGGGAGCTATCGGCATGACCGCAATCTGTGCTAAGCAGGAGTTTCTTCTCGTAATCATTGGTTTCGTTTTCGTGATGGAAGCTGTCTCGGTTATCCTTCAAGTTGGCGGGTTTAAGCTCCGCCGAAAACGTTTGTTTGCGATGGCTCCCATTCATCACCACTTTGAACTTCGTGGTTGGAATGAAAACCAAGTTATCATTCGATTCTGGATTATTTCTATCCTCTGCAGCTTAGGAGGTCTCGCCCTTTTAAAAGTCATCTAATGCTTAATCTCACTGGAAAAACAGCAGCCGTTCTCGGAGCAGGACGCAGTGGCCGTGCCGCTGCCCGTCTCGCGGAGCATTGTGGTGCTACGGTGACAATTTACGATTCCCGTGAGACCGAAAAAACTGTTTTGGCAAATCCAGAAATGGGACTTGAGGTGAATGCTGACTTGGTCGTGGTGAGTCCGGGTATTGAAACTAATGGCGAATTCGTACAATCTTTTGCGAAAGGAAGTGGGGCACTCTGGGGAGAGATTGAATTGGCTTGGCGGTGTTATACAGGGAAGACAATTGGAATTACTGGAACCAATGGGAAAACGACCACGACTGAATTGGTTCGGGATTTGGTGGAGGCAACTGGAGAAAGTTGTGTGGCTTGCGGGAATTATGGGGTCCCTCTCTCTGAGGTCGTTCTTTATGATTCTCCTCCCGATGTCATTTCTCTTGAACTGAGTTCATTTCAACTTGAGACGATTATTGATTTTAACCCAGACCTTGTTATTTGGCTGAATTTCTCGCCTGATCACATGGATCGCTATTCTTCTATCGATGAGTATCGGGAGGCAAAGTTGCGGATCTTTGATAATATTTCCGCCGATACACCGGTTGTGGTCAGGAGTGGCTCCCAAGTGCCAGAGCGGGGGAGGATTACGACATTTTCTGCTGAAGGCGAAGCCGATTGGTCTCTGTGTGGTGACGATATTCTTTGCCATGGTGAAGTATTTGTTTCGATCTCCGAAACCAGATTGCGTGGTTTGCACAATGCTGAAAACTTAATGGCTGCATGCGCGGCGGTTGAGGGGTTGACTTCCGAAGTTGCTCGTGAAGCTCTCTCAGAATACAGCCCGCCTGAGCATCGATGCGAGTTAGTGGCTGTTATCGATGGAGTTGAATATCTCAATGATTCGAAAGCAACCAATCTGCATGCCCTGGAATCTGCCCTACGCTCTCAAACGAGGCCTGTAATCTTGATTGCTGGAGGAAAACAAAAAGGTTCGGATTACCGTCCCTTGACTTCGTTGCTCGCCCAAAAAGCAAAAGCGATGATCTCCTTTGGTGAAATTGGTGAAGAGTTAAGTTCCATTTTTGCGACGACCGTTCAATGCCGAAAGGTGGAGACCCTCGAAGAAGCGGTTGCTATGGCAGCTGTTATGGCCGAGCGGGGTGAGACCATTCTCTTTTCACCCGGCACTTCTTCCTTCGATCAATTTAATGGCTACGAGGAGCGCGGTCGCGCTTTCAAAGCTGCTTTACCCCAAATGATAAAAACCCTGTGAACCATTCCTAATCATGAAAACCCCACGAACACTACAAACCAAAAGAACAAGTCCCAAAAAGGGATTCCGTATTATGCATGCGGCCACCCGATCCCCCAAAAAAAGAAGGCAACGTGCTTCGACTACAGCTGCTCCTGCAGATTTGGGTGAAGTTTCCGGTGTCGGGGTTCCTCTCGCGCTGGTTGTGATCTTACTTCTTCATGTCGCTGCGATAGCCGGTATCTGGATCCATGATAAATGGACTGAAAGCGCCGACCTTGAAGCAACGAAGGTAGCTCTGAAGGGCGACGCGCCTCCGCAAAGAATTACCAGTCTTGATTTTCACCTTGTGAGCAGCGGTGATACGGTTGCCTCGATCGCGAGTGAGTATGGAGTCTCCCAAGACTCGCTCATGAGTGCAAACGAAGGGATTGGAGAATACGAAGCGGGTTGGAAGATAAATATTCCAGCGGCTCGCAAAACAAATGTCAGCCCAAGTGTAGCGATCGCAGGGGGAAATAATGTCGAGGGCGAGCCGCTGAAGTTCACTCCTCAATCACGCCCGTTGATCCAGACTAGCAATGATGAGAGTATTCCAGGAAGTCGCCCTGGAGATTTGGTTGAAGTCGGAGGCGTGGAGGCAGGAAAGATCGAACAAGCAGTCTTAATTCGTCCGGTTTCACCTGTCGGTATCGATCAGGCACGTTCGAGTACGGTGGCCAATGGAGCTAATCAACATATTGTGAAATCTGGAGATACTCTTTGGGGAATCGCCCGCAATAATAAGGTCACGGTAGATCAGCTCAAGCGTGCGAATCCCAACGTGAATACCAATGCGCTTAAAATTGGTGCGAAGCTTGTTATTCCAACTAACCGTTAATTCTTAGTTAAGACAGATGGGTAAAGCAGCTTCTATTTTTTTGTGTCTTGCGGTCGCCGCACTCATCACTCTTGGGTTGGTGATGCTGGCGAGTGCTAGTGCGAAATGGGATAGTGATACTGACCAGTATTCCTTTTTGGTTCGCCAAGCAAGATGGTTGGTAGTTGGAGTGGTGCTTATGACCTTAATGGCTTTAATGGACTATCGGGTTCTTCAAAAACTGAGTTGGCCACTCTTTATTGGTGCCTGTATCGCGCTTCTTCTTTGCTACGTCCCGGGTATCGGCGATGATGCAAAGGGAGAAAATCGATGGATTATATTGCCAGTAATTGGCCGAATCCAACCATCGGAACCCGCCAAGTTGATTGTGATGGTCGTTCTTGCTTCTTGGTTCGCTAAGCATCAGGCGGAGACCAAGAGCTTTTGGAAGGGCTTTGTGATTCCCTCATTTATTCTGGGAGTTCCACTTTTATTGATCCTCTTTGAAATGGATATGGGAACAGCAGCTGGCTTGGGTGCTGCCGGCTTGATCGTGTTTTTTGTTTCTGGAACCCGCATGCGCTATCTTGGAACTTCGGTGTTTATTACCTTAGCGCTAGCCTATCAGATGGTAAGGACTAATCCTAATCGTTGGGAGAGGATTATTGCGTTCATGGATCTTGAGTCATACAAGCAAGGTCGCGGCTGGCAGCAGTGGCTCGCTACCCAAGCTTTTGGAAATGGCGGAACCAGTGGAATGGGATTAGGAAATGGGGTGGTTAAGCAAATGAATCTTCCAGAACATCACACCGATTTTATTTTTCCAATCATTGGTGAGGAATTGGGTGTTTTTGTGACGATGGGGGTCGTTCTTTGTTTCGTGGTGATTTTTTTAATTGGCCTAGGAATTTCAATGCAAGCTTCTGACCGCTTTGGCGGGGTGCTTGGGATTGGAATCACTTCGGCTTTGATCATACCAGCGATGATGAATCTTGGTGTGACGACGGCTTCTCTCCCAAATACCGGACTTCCACTCCCATTTGTGAGCTATGGTGGCTCCAGCCTTATTTTTAGCTTCGCAATGATTGGGGTACTGCTGAGTATCCTCCGGCGTTCAAACGTTGGTGATGTCACCGAGATGCCTGCTTTGAAGCACAAGGTGCTCGAGGTGCGACTTTAAATACCTCTTCTCACTATTTCTTGGGAAGAACCCAGATGTTGCGGAAGACTACGGGGTTTCCGTGATTCTGGAGAAAGACAGGAAGAGGCTCGTCTTTGAGGGCTCCTGTTCCGGGCGCAGCCGTTGTGTTGTCCTTAGGCAGCTCGCGATCATTATGAATTGTCACCCCGTTAAGCTTTACTGTCATACGTGGCCAAGCCTTGCGTGTGCCGTCTTTATCAAATTTGGCGGCGGTGAAATCGACATCATAAGTTTGCCAGACTAGAGGCGGAAGGCAGGCGTTCACATCAGGTTCTGAGATTGAGTAGATTCCACCGCATTCATTCATTTTTCCTTCGAGTGCGAAAGAGTCGAGAACCTGAGTTTCCCAACGACCACCGAAATACACTCCGCTATTTCCACGACCTTGACCACGTGCGAATGGTTTGTATGGAGTGCGGAACTCAAGATGGAGTTTGTAGTCCTTGAATTTTGGCATGCTTGTCGTGCCGGTAGCTTGAAGGAGGCCATCCTTCATTTGACCATTTTGCCAATGCTCAACGCTTGTGCCGTCGAAGAGTATTGTAGAGCCCTTGGGTGCTTCAGCTCCGAGCGTGGGGCTTTTGCGGGCGATTCGCGGAAGTTTGATTGCCGCCTTGCCAGCTCGTCGAATTATCAGGACTTTATCTTGCAGTAGTGCTGATGTTTCCTTGGTTTTAGCGAAAGTAACGGCTCCTTTTTCAAGGCTGCCGGAGATCTTGATTCGGGAATCTTTTTTCTCCCATCCAAGTCCGGGAAGTCCTCCTTCTAAAAGGTAGAGATCAAATTTTCCGTCTCCTAGCGCAACAATTTGAGCTCCCAATGCCGCGCCTTCCCGATGATATTCACCCTGAATGGAAAAGTCGGTGTCTTCTTTGAGAGCCAGTTTGGGATCAGTCCACGTTTTAGATTTGTCGGCAGCGGTTAAGGCTAGAGCTGAGATCGAGAAGGCAATAAGGATGTTTTTCATGTTTGTGTTTTTTAAGGTTCCGAGAAATACCGAATGATGGAAGTTTGTTAATTTGCGAGTTTATGCCAATTTTAAAGGGAGTGTCACTTTTTGATTTTTGAAAAATCTTCGGGAGTGACTTTGAATTTTCGAAAAGCAATAGGACCGTGATCTCCTTGAATAAAAATATGATCTTTGCTTGCCCAGCCAGCGCGTTGAGCGGCTCGGGTGGGACCTTTTGCTATAATATTTTTTTGAACAAGTTGATCGTTGAGATGCACAGAGATAAAGCGAGGATAATCTAGGAGTTGTCCGTCTTTGGCTAGGCGTGGGGCCCGGAATTTGATGATCATTTTTTGCCATTCTCCGGCTGGGTTGGCGGCATTGACTAAGGGGGCTGTGCCATCAAAGCCTTTTGGGTCACGGTTATTATCCCAGCGGCGGTAGAGGCCACCCATATCACCATAGCCAACGGGTTGTTTTCCATGACTATCGAGGATTTGAATCTCGTAACGGCCCATGAGATAGATGCCAGAATTAGAATCTTTAGGGACAAGGAATTCAGCTTCGATGGTGCAGTCACCGAATTTTTTGATCGTTTGGAGGTAACCCGCTTTTTTGGGTGAGGTAGCGTTGGTGAAAAAGTAAGCTTTACCAGTATTCTTGATTTTGATGTTTTTGCCATCAACATCTACGGCTGTGCTTGTGGTCCACCCATTTTGAGGTTTGAAGGTTTCTTCCCATTCGAGAGCAGAGGCAAAAGAGGTGAGCACGAGGAGTAAGAAGCCGTATTTCATTATTAAAATGATACGTAGCTAGAAGCTGGTTACTTGCATTCGGCTGCTCCCTCTTAATTTTCAAGGATAGCTATGGTAAGAGCTACTTTTTTGAGATTTTGCCCTATGATTCAGCGATTTGGAACTCAAGAGAGAATACCTCTGACCACTTTGGCTGGATTAACACCAGTTAGCTTTTGATCGAGGCCCATAAATGGGAATGTCAGGCGGTCATGATCGATGCCGAGTTGGTGGAGGATCGTGGCGCTGAAGTCGCGGACGGGAACTTCATCTTTAACGACATTATAGGAGTAGTCGTCCGTTTCGCCATAAGACGTTCCGCCCTTAATTCCGCCCCCAGCCATCCAGGTAGAGAAGCATTTTGGGTGGTGATCGCGGCCATAGTTGTCGCGGGCAAGCTTGCCCTGGCCATAGGTGGTGCGGCCAAATTCGCCAGCAAAGACGACGAGGGTGTCATCGAGCATACCTCTTTGCTTGAGGTCATTAATGAGGCCAGCGCAGGGTTGATCGACGTCGTAAGCTTGACCCCGTACTTTTTTGGGAAGGTTAACGTGGTGGTCCCAGCCGCGGTGGAAGAGCTGGATGAAGCGGACTCCGCGCTCTGCCATGCGGCGGGCAAGAAGGCAGTTTCGGGCGAAAGATCCTGATTTTTTGACCTCCGGACCATAGAGTTTTTCGTTGATCGTTTCGTTCTCTTTTGTGAGGTCGGTGAGGTCCGGAACCGAGGCTTGCATACGGAAAGCCATTTCCTGTTGGGCGATGGTAGTCTGGATCTCAGGATCTCCAATTTTGGCCATCTCTTCTTCGTTAAGTTTGGTGACGAGGTCGATCATCTTAGCTCTGGATTTTTGGGAGACGTTGGCGGGGTTCGAAAGGAAGAGAACGGGGTCACCTGAGGGTTGGAAGGGGACGCCTTGATGTTTTGAAGGGAGGAATCCAGATCCCCAAAGCCGGGAGTAGAGACCTTGGACATTTTGGCTATCGCCGGACCAGAAGGCTGAGTTGAGAACAATAAAGTCAGGAAGGTTTTCGTTCATGCGGCCAAGCCCATACGAAAGCCAAGCCCCCATGGAAGCTTTGCCAGGAATTTCCGTGCCTGTGCAGAAGAGTGTCTTGCCGGGATCGTGGTTGATAGCAGTTGTGGAAGTGGACTTGATGAGCGCCAGGTCATCGGCAACTGACCCAAGGTGTGGAAGAACCTCGGAAAGATACATCCCACTCTTACCATGGGGGTTGAACTTGAACATGGAAGGGGCGACGATCTTGGCGCGGCCTTTAGTCATTGCAGTGACGCGTTGACCCTTGTGGATGGATTCGGGAAGTTCTTCTTTAAAGCGTTTGTGAAGGTCGGGCTTGTAGTCGAATAGGTCGAGCTGGGAGGGGGCGCCGGCCATGAAGAGAAAGATGACACGCTTGGCAGGTGCCTTGGGTAGGTGGTAGGTTTGAGGATAGGCATTGCCGACTCCACCTTTTGTTGCTGCGGCCTGGGCTGCAATATCGCCTAGGATTATGGAACCGAGGCCCATGCCGGTAGTATTGAGGAATTGGCGGCGAGTTTGTGGATCAAACATGGCTGTTAGTTTTTAAGGTGAAAGCGTGGGAAGTGATGGTTGCGCTTCCTATTGTTTGTTTTTGAAGGAGTCTCGATTGAGTAGGGTATGAACAATCATTGTCCAAGCGAAGTGATCGTCGCCATCTTCGCGGAAGGTTGCGAGACCTTCTTTGAGGACCTTGAGGGAGATCTTTGAGGGCTTATGAGTGGTAATAGTTTCGTGGAGGCGGATCAGTTTTTCGTCTTCGCTTCCTTCCTCGGCCATGAGGGTTGTTGCCTTGTGGGCTGCGGCTTTAAAATACTCGGGCTCGTTCATGAGGAGAAGAGCTTGAAGCGGGGTGTTGGTTCGCTCGCGGCGGGCGATGCAGGCATCGCGGCTCGGTGCATCAAAAATGGTCATTTGTGGTGGGGCTAGGCCACGCTTCCAAAAGGTGTAAATAGAGCGACGCCGGTCTGCGGGAGCGGGGTCTGCTTGAAAAGAGTTCGGGTAGGATGAGGGGAGTGCAACCATTTTCCAGATGCCAGCGGGCTGTGGCGTTTTGATAGAGCGACCGCCCATTTCTCGGTTTAGAACTCCCGTAACGGCGAGGAGTTGGTCGCGAATGACTTCGGAGTCAAGCCTGGTGCGAGATCCGCGGGCAAGAAGCCGGTTCTCGGGATCGTCTTTAAAGTCGATCGAAGTGGCGGCGGAGGATTGTTGGTAGGTCTGAGTGAGGACGATATCCTTCATAAGTTTTTTGATATTCCAACCTGATTCAACGAATTTGAGAGTGAGGTGGTCGAGGAGTCTGGGATGGCTAGGCCACATGCCTTGAGCTCCGAAGTCTTCGGACGTTTTGACTATTCCGGTTCCGAGTAATTGTTGCCAGAAGCGATTGACAGCGACGCGGGCGGTAAGAGGATTTTGTTTTTCGACAAGCCAGTTGGCGAGGTCCATACGGGAAGGGACTTCAGCGGATTTTTTAAGAGGCGGAAGAAATCGTGGGGTATCGCGGGTGACCTCTTTGCCGATTTGGTCGTAGTTTCCACGGACGCGAATATGAGTTTTTTTAGGTTCGCTACGTTCGCGCATGACCATAGCGCCGCGGACTTGTCGAAGGAAGCTGGAGCGTTGTTTTTTAAGATCGGAAATTTGCTTTTCAGCTGCTGGAATCTGAGGCTTTAGATCTGGTTTAGGTTTCGAAGTCTCATCAGGGGCTGCGGGTATTCCTGTTGCAGCTTGTAGTTGCTTAAGTGAGGTGATTTTTTCTTGAGTTACCTTTATTTGTCGGTCGAGCTCGGCGAGCTTTATCTTTTGCTCATCAGTTGGAAGGTCCAGGTATGGTGGTTGGAGGCCACGGTAAAAGTCGGGGCCACTGCGTCCACCGGTTTCGGGGGCTCCATCGAAATTGTTAAAGAAGGCATACATTTGGTAGAAGTCCTTCTGAGTGATGGGGTCGTATTTGTGGTCATGGCAGACAGCGCATCCGAGGGTGAGGCCCATAAAGGCGGTGCCAACCGCGGATACACGGTCAACCACGTTTTTGAAGTGGCTCTCCTCGGGAAGGGCAGTACCGCGGTCAATGATGAGATGAAGCCGGTTGAAACCGGAGGCGATGAGTTGTTCTTGTGTTGGTTTCTCGTATAGATCGCCAGCGATCTGGTATTTGGTGAATTGATCGTAGGGGAGATTCTCGTTAAAGGCCTGAATAACCCAGTCTCGGTAAGGGGAGTGATCTCGGTAGTGATCGTGGTGGTTGCCATTGGTGTCGGCAACCCGGACGAGATCCAGCCAATACTTCGCCATATGTTCGCCATAAGCGGGCTTTGCAAGGAGCCGGTCGACGAGTTTTTGGTAAGCATTAGGTGAGGTGTCGGCAAGGAACTGACCAATTTCCTCAAGGGTAGGGGGCAGTCCTGTTAGGTCTAGTGAAAGCCGGCGAATGAGGGTGCGATTATCGGCTTTTTCTTTAGGTGATTTTTCGTTGGCTTCGATTTTGGCGAGAACGAATTTATCGCTGTCTGACAGCGGCCAAGTAAGATTAATAATGGTAGGAACTTCCTGTTTTTTTGCGGGGACGAAGGCCCAGAAATTTTCGTATTTGGCACCTTCCTCAATCCATTTTTTGAGGAGTTCTTTTTCGTTGAAACTCAAAGGCTTGGCGTGGCCATCGACAGGAGGCATGGGATCAGCCTTGCTCGTGATGCGAATCCAAGCTTCGGAATCTTCAAGTGAGTTGGGAACAATGGCTGCGATACCGTCTTTTTTCTTGTAGGCCCCTTCTGGGGTATCGAGGCGGAGCCCGGCCTTTCGATTTGCCTTGCCTTTGGCATCGACCCCATCGTCAGGGCCGTGACATACAATACATTTGGTAGAGAGAATGGGCCTAATATCCTTATTAAAAGAAATTTCGGCCTGTGAAAGAAGAGTTGATAAGAAAACGAGAATGTAAGTGCGGGGAAACATGCCGAAGAAGGTAATGATTTTTTGTGCATAACTGGCAGGAGACCTCCAATACCAACTGATTCTTATTCGGATACTGAGAAGACATGTAGCTTTTTATCATCAGGCTGATGATATGTATCAACAGCGGGGTTTTTTGATGGGTGATTTGGCTGACAATTTTTGGTTCGCCGGGCGCAATGAAAGTCTAGAGATTTTGATAAAATGCTAGGGTTCTACTGGTGTTAATAGGTTTTCTATAGCTGGGACAAAAAAACCAGCGCCCTTATCGAGGCGCTGGTTGTTGAGAAGAAATTGGGTTCGCCGTCCTTAGACGAGGATTTCGCTGATCGGTTTTCCGGTTTTGCCTCCCATCTTGAATGGGCGCTTGGTCGGAGAGAAGACAACTTGGTCGTGTGGAAGCCCCATCGCAGCGGCGATGGTAGCATTGAAGTCGGATGCGGTAGTCTTTTCGGTGATGACGTTGGATGCCGTTTTGTCGGTTTCTCCGTAAATGGTTCCACCTTTGATGCCGGCACCGGCAAGAGCAAAGGAGAAGGCTTTTGGGAAGTGATTCCGTCCGGCGTCATCGTCGATTTTAGGGGTTCTTCCAAATTCGGTAGCAATGACCACGAGGGTGCTTTCCAAAAGTCCACGTTGTTCGAGGTCAGCGAGAAGGGCGGCATACGCTTGGTCAAGGATGGGAAGCTTTTCGTCGGCTTTTGTGAAGTTATCGGAGTGCCAGTCGAACCCGCCAAATTGGACTTCAACAAAGCGAACGCCGTGTTCAACGAGACGCCGGGCGAGCAAAACACCTTTGCCAAATTTGTCACCGCCATAAGCGGCGTGGGCATCCTTGGACTCCGCAGAGAGGTCGAAGGCTTCAAGATCTTTGGATTTCATCAAGCCAACCGCTGAATTGAACATTTCATCGTAGGCACGAACGCTACGCTGTCCTTTTTTGAAGCGCGTGCCAAAGTTGGCATCGAGTTTAGTACGAAGAGCGATTTGACGATTGAAGTCAGCTTCGGAAACATCGCTACGACGCTTGGAGTTCTGGAGTCCTTTTTCGGCATCGCCGACTGGAAGAGGTGCCACATTGGGCTCGAAAAATCCTGCTCCAGGATGGTTGTTGCCGGAGTGAACGGTCACATAAGGTGGAAGGGTCCCCTTGAGACGATTGGCATCAAGCTTGTTAGCCCAGGATCCAAGTGAAGGGTGGGTGATAGAGGCCCGTTGGGTATACGAAGTGTGGACGTGGTAGTTGCCCTGCGCGTGTGCTCCCTGGGTGGAAGTCATGGATCGGACGATGGCTATCTTATCGGTATGCTTGGCGGTGCGTTCAAAGTGCTGGCCAAGTTGAATCCCGTCAACCTTAGTCGAGATTGCTTTGATAGGACCACGATACTCGGAGGGTGCATCAGGCTTGGGGTCAAAAGTATCGATATGAGTCATGCCTCCAGCCATGTACAGGTAGATGACATTCTTAGCTTTTCCATTAGACTTCTCGATGGCTTCGGCTGCTTCAGCCGACGAGAACCAAGAGGCGGAAGCCCCACCTAGGGTCACCCCGAAGGCAGTGCGGGCGGTGTTGGTAAGAAAGCTTCTTCGAGATTGTTCGTTGAGTTGGTTAAAAGGATTCATTGGACAAAGAGGAAACGGTTTGAGGTGAGGATGGCCCGTGCGAAAGTTTCGGTTGTTTCGGAAGTTTTCATTTCGGGGAGGAATGCTATTTTTTCACCTTCGGTCGGGAAGGCGGAAAATAGGCTTAAGAAGAGAAAATCAAGTCGCTTTGAAGGTGATTCGATGGCTCGGAGTGAGCGGGCAAACGAGTTCTTTTTATTGGTAAGGAGGCTGGTTTCTAGTCCATTCAATAGACGCAGGGTTTGTGGAACGGTCGCTTCCGTGTTAGCGGAAGATGGGCTCTCCGCATCAGATCCTCCAAACTCGGCAATAAAAGTGCCGCCACGTGCGGGAACAGGAAGTTCGGAAGCGCGCATTCGGAATTCAGGTTGGTCTGGACGATTGGGGCGTGCCCGCCGTGCAAGAGCGGGAGCAGCTTTCGCGGTGGGGCTATTGTTGTTCATGCCTTTTCCATTTCGGTAGCTTTTTCCGGCCGCCCGTTGGACTTGTTTGATTTCGACAGAGATAGTTCGGAAAGCTGCCATGTTCCCGTTCTCCCGTGCTTTCGCGGCCTTGGTTCGGAGGAGAGAGATTTTCTTTTGAATGGCACGACGTTGCTTTTCACCTTCGATGACCGCGGTGCTGATTTCTTTTAATTGCTTCCCGTTAGTGCTCATAAGGAAGTCGAAGGATTTGACGTAATCATCCCAAGCCTCTTCGAGTCCGTTGTTGGTGTTTGAATCGATGTTCCCGGAAGCAAGAGTGATGAATGAATCACGGATTTCTTCGGCACTGAGACGGCGCAGAACAGGTCCCTGGAAGTGAAAAGAGAATCCCTGAGATGGTTCTTCAGTGGTGACTTCCCTCTGAAAAAGATCGGTGTGGTAAAGTATGCGCAAAAATTGCTTGAGGTCGTAGTCGGTTGCTAGCATCGCCTTTTCGATAAAGTCAACAAGCTCTGGATAATGAGGCTCGGGCGAATTGCTCCAATCGTCAGGATTGGCAACGAGGCCATATCCAAACGTGTATTCCCACATGCGGTTTGCGATGACCTTGGTGAAGTAGGGGTTCTTGGGGGAAGTGACCCATTTGGCGAAGTAGTCGCGTCGCTGTTCGGGCTTAACGTCTTTGGCATCAAGCCCAAAAAGAAAACCAGGTTTGACGACGTCGCCGGCTTTTCCATCGTCGTACTGATAGTCAACAGGGAGTTTGAGTTCTTTTTTGACATTATCAGCGAGAGCGTTGCGATTGTGGTATCGAAAAACTTGGCCAATGGCGCGGGCTTCATTGCGTTTGGCCATAGCCCTTTCTTGCGTCTTTTTTGCCTGAAGGGCGAATCTCCGGCGTTCTTCTTTGGTCATTTTCTTGAAGGGCTTCTTGGGGCGCCTGTTTGGATCGAAGCCGATGGTTTCTTTGATTTTTTCACGAGCCCCATCAAAGCGATAGTCGGTGCCTCCAAGAAAGGCGGCCAGTTGGTAGTATTCCATCTGGGTGGTGTCATCGAAGGGATGATCATGACACTGGGCGCAGCCGATCTGCTGGCCGAGGAAAACCTGGACGGTGTTACTTACGTTATCGAGAAGCATTCCACGATCGCGGAGGTAGTATCCAGCCGCGGGATTTTCGGCGATGTGACCTTCGGCTGCGAGCATCTCCTGAACCATCTCATTATAGGGCAGGTTATTCTCGACGGCATCTTTCAACCAAACGTGCCAGCCAAGACCGTTGTGTTCGGTATTGGTTTTGACACGAAGGAGATCGGTCCAGAAATTGAAGAGGCGGGAATTAAAGCCGGGAGATTCGACGAGGGAGTCGATGAGTTGACTGCGTTTTTCTTTTTCGGTTGATTCGAGGAACGAACGGGCTTCGTCATGAGTTGGAAGTCGACCGATGATATTGAGGTAGCTTCGGCGAACAAAGGTGGGGTCATCGGCAATCGGATTAGCTCTGATTCCCTTGGCTTTTTGACCGGCCATCAGAACTTCGTTGATTTCGCGTGCGGTGTTGCGCACCACCTCCAGTGGGAGAGTCTTTGCGCAGCCCGCCGCGATGGTTAGGATGAGGGGGATGAGAGATTTCATGGTAATTTGAGCCTAGTAGAGAAGAGCGATGATTTCCTCGTCGGAAAGAAGGGTGGGGTCTTCAGCCGCTCCAGAGAGGAGTTCGGTCGCGAAGGAGTCTTCAAGTTGATCAAAGTCTTCGTTGATTTGAGGGGTCTCTGAAATTGTTCTGTTGGAGGGAGCCGGATCGGACGGTAGCGAGATCACAATCGCGATCGTAGCCAATGCTGCTCCAGCAGCTCCGATGAGAGGTTTGGGTGCAAAGACCACTTTCCACCACCGAGATTTCTGGATGTCTTCCTCAAGACGTATGCGGCGAAGAGTTTCGTTTACGAAGCGGGGGGGCAGCTCGGTCGGAGTGGCATCATCGAGCAGATTCCAGACGACATCGTCTTCGAGATCTGCGTCGAAATCTGGAAGTGGGTGGGTGGGTTGGTTTGGCTTCATGATTTCTTTCCGCTATAAAAATAAACCCAAATTATTCCAAAAAGTTTCGCATAACATGAATGGGAGATGAATTGATTGCTCAGGTTACCTTTTTTTATGGTTTGGAGGGTTTTTGGAACCGTTTTTCTTCTTTTTCTGGTTCCTAGTCATGTGTTCAAGAGCGGCCATTTCGGTCGCTTTACCGAGGTCGTTACAGGATTTCATCCACGCCCGGAGTCCTTGGTAGAGGTTACTCTGAATTTTGGTCAATGCTGGCTTCCCAGCTAGATTTTTCATCTCTACGGGGTCTTTTTGGATGTCGTAGAGTTCGAATTCAGGCCGTTTTTGGTAGCGGGAGGTCTTGGCGATGGCATCAGCGTGTCCGTTCGCGGCGAGGGCGAGCCAACTTCTGAATTCGGGAGCGGTGGTACAGCGGTTCACGAATTTGATTTCGGGCGTGAGATTCCAGATTAACTTATAGTTTTCGGAACGAATTGAGCGAATTCCATAATGAGGTGATCCATCGTTAATTCCGCGGGTGGTCATGATACCATAGACAAATTCCTTGTGGAACTGCCTTCCTGCGAACACCGGAAGAAGGCTTTTGCCCCGGAGATCGGCTGGAGGGATACCGCCAGCGACTTCAATGAAGGTGGGAAGGAGATCGAGATATTGAATCATAGCGGGATTTTTAGAACCCGATTTAATGTGTCCTGGCCAGCGGGCGATAAGTGCAGATTGAAGCCCATTATCATAGCAAGTCCACTTGGCAAAAGCGAAAGAGTTTCCCTGCTCAGAAGTAACGATAAAGAGAGTGTCATCGGTGAGGCCATTTTTTTCGACAATTTCCATAGCCTCACCGACTTGGGAGTCAAAGTAAGTGATTTCGGCGAGGTAGCGTGAAAAACCATCTCGAGTCTCGGGAGTGTCAACGAAGTAAGGAGGAAGCTTCACTTGGTCGACAGGATAGCGGGAGCGATCACCCTTATTCCAAGGGCTGTGTGGTTCGTTGGAGCAGAGGAGAAGGCAGAAGGGCTTCCTTTTCTTCGCTTGTTCTTTGATGAATGAATCCACTTTTCCAAATTGGGGATTTTGGCCACCAGGGATTTTCGTCCAGCTGAAAACCTTATTTGGTGAGACATGGGTCTTGCCGCTTTGAGCGACGGTGTAGCCAAGTTTTGAGAGATATTGCACTACGCTTTTTGTTTCGGGTGCCACAAAGGTATGGTTTGGGTAGGCACCACTGACCACTGGTGGTATGCCGGTGTAAATATTGTGTCGGGTGGGTGAACACATGGGCGCGGTTTGAAAGCAACGGGTAAAGCTCATACCTTGGTCCGCGAGTTTGTTGATATTGGGGGTGTGGGCTTGGCCACCGTAGCAGCCGAGGTCCCGGAATGTGCAGTCATCGGCAATGATGAAGACAATATTGGGCTTCGCTGAAGCGCCTATAGTAAATACAAGTAACAGAAAGAGACGCATTTTTATTTTTAATTGGTGGTGTGGAGTTGCGTTGGTGTATTTCGCCCAGAGGAGGTCGCGAGTTGTTGTTTTTTATTCAGATCCGAGACTGCTAGGAAAATTCATATCCTTATGCAGCTTAAGAAGTTAATTCTTTGTCCCGGGTTTCTCCGTCCACGTTGGTTTGCCAATAGTGGCCGGACTCGATATGAAGGCAAGTGAGCCAGCCACCGCGGCCGACGTCAGTATCGATGTTTATAGCGTGGCCAAGATTAAGTGGAAGGTGTGGATCCTTTTGTGCGGTGTGACCGCAGATCATAATCTTGCCGGATTGGTGAGGGAGGGGATTCCCGAATTTTTTATGAATCAGGGTGAATGGATGTTGCTTTGAGATTGGAATATCATGCTCAAGGTTAGCGTGGACAAAGACGTGTGAATCAGTCTCAAGGTAGGGCTGTGTGTTACGGATAAAATCCCAGTGCGATTCGGGAACGTCTTCGAACCCATTAGGCCCATAAGATTCGAGAGTGGCTCCACCGCCCCAAGCATCAAGCCAGTGGGCCAAGTCTGTTTTGTCGAGATGAGAGAGAAGGAACTTCTCCTCGTGGTTTCCGTGGAGGAAGGTGGCGTTGTATTTATTTTTAATACCAATAAGGAAATCGATGACCCCTTTGGAATCGGGACCGCGATCGACATAGTCGCCAACGAAAATTAGGTGGTCTTCCGGGCTAGGTTCGATGATCTCGAACATCTTCCGTAGGGGGTCGAGGCAGCCATGAATGTCGCTGATTGCAAGTGTTCTCATAAGTCCTTGGGTAGAATAAACGATTTCTATGCTCTAGGTTAAACATAGAAGTGGACAATGTCTTTCACATCGGTTGGACCGCCCGCTAGGACTGCTTCAGGAAAAAATAGCCATGGAGTAGCTGCCCGGCTCCCCCGTTTTCACTCCAACGGTCCGCATGA
>DIHU01000187.1:0-32869 GCA_002420315.1 Akkermansiaceae bacterium UBA5688 | reverse complement strand
TCCTGGCACTCGCAAACCAAAAACCGTTGAGTATGATCTAGGTTATGATTTCTCGAATCTCACACGCAATTAGAGCCTAGGATTAGCAGCCCGTTTGAATCGAACTTTTCCCATGAAACTAGGATCGGAAAAAAGCGAACAAGGATATCAGACCTCGTTTGAGAGAGTTGGTATTGGATTTTCTTTCTTTCCCAAGGCGCGACGCATCTTGCCTAGAGCGATGTTCTGGAGCTGGCGTATCCGCTCGCGGGTCACTCCAAAGTCCCTGCTAATTTCCTCAAGCGTCAATGGTTTCTTTCCATTTAATCCAAAGCGAGCACCGATAATTTTAGTCTCCCTCTGATCGAGCAAATTCATAAGAGGCCCAAGCTCGCTGTGCATTTCTTTAGCCGTAAGAGCCTCCGATGGATCAACCGCCTTGGAATCACCTAAGGTTTCACCATAGGTTGTGGCCCCGTCTTCGCCGACTGGAGCATCAATCGAAGCTGGGCGCTGCGCTGCCTGTTTGAGGAGAGCCAGCTTGTTGCGAGGAATCCCTAGGATCTCAGTTAACTCCTCATCACTCGGTTCGCGTCCAAGTTCCTCGGTAAGAGCCATCGAAATTTTACGGAGCCGGGCGATTTTGTCTACCATGTGGACAGGAAGACGAACGGTTTTACTTTGGTTTGAGAGCGCTCGCTTGATCGACTGCTTTATCCACCAAGCCGCGTAGGTCGAAAGCTTCCCCCCTTTTTCGGGGTCATATTTCTCCACTGCCTTCATGAGGCCAATATTGCCTTCCGAAATGAGATCCGCTATGGGAAGACCATAGTTAGAATAATCTTTTGCGATTTTGACAACTAGGCGAAGGTTTGCCCGAATCATATGATCTCGAGCAGCCTCGTCTCCGTCTTTAATCTTCTCCGCGAGCTCCAGCTCTTCGTCGATCGTGAGGAGGGGGGTTTTTGCGATCTCATTCATGTAGAGGCGCAAGATACTGTCAGAATCCTTATTCATCTCGAGTCATGTTGGCACACAATCTAGAATTAACTAGAAGTTAGATAAACTTTTTGCAGTTTTTTTTTAATACGATACTTGAGCAAAATAAAACCGCCGAGCAGTGAAGCCGACGGTGCCTACGGCAGAAGTGTGCGGTCTGCCTTACCGGATCATGCGAGTCGCACGGGTGGAGACTCCCTAGGACTTGTAGCGGAGGCGCTTTTTATGGCGATTGGCCTTCATGCGCTTGCGGCGCTTGTGCTTGCTGATCTTGGTCTTCCGACGCTTCTTGAGGTTGCCCATGGTTTTTGTAGTTGGGGTTGAGTTCTGCGGGTTTGTTGAACCGCAATTCCGTTAAATTATTTGAGGTTTTAGGAAACGATCTTGTTAAGAGGGTATTCGATTATGCCTTCTGCGCCCAGCTCTTTCAAATCTGGGATGATGTGGCGGGCCACTTTTTCGCAGATGATCGTCTCGAGTGCAAGCCAGCCATTCTCTGTTAATTTGGATACCGTCGGGCGGCGCAGAGAGGGCAGACGCTCCAGAACATCATCGAGCGATGCTTCGGGCAAGTTGAGCTTTAATCCGACTTTGTCACGGGCTTCCAGAGCGCCCTTGAGCATCATGACCATGCGTTCCATCTTACCGCGCTTCCACTCATCATCGAAAGCGGTTTTGCTAGAATAAAAATGAGGGAAAGATGAGAGCAGCTCATCAACAATTCGGAGCTTATTAGCACGTAACGAAGATCCAGTTTCAGTGACGTCCACAATCGCATCAACAAGGTCAGGGACTTTCACTTCTGTCGCACCCCAGGAGAATTCGACGCTAGCCTTAACGCCCTTTTCGGCAAGATAGCGCTTGGTGATTTCAATTCCCTCAGTCGCGATGTGCTTTCCCTCTAGATCTTGGACCGTTTTGACGGGGGAATCTTCAGGGACCACCAAAACCCAGCGGGTTGGGCGTGTTGATGCGCGTGAATAGGGAAGTTCGGCGAGATCGACAAGATCAACGTCGTGCCCGTATGCCCAGTCAAGTCCAGTGATTCCACAATCAATGAACCCCTGCTCAATGTAACGGGCAATTTCCTGAGCCCGAATCATGTAAATATCCAGAGAATCATCGTCGGAAGATGGGCGGAGTCCTCGATCCGAAGTGTAAATATTATATCCGGCCTTCTCGAATAGGTCGAGAGTCGGTTTCTGTAAGCTTCCTTTCGGAAGCGCTATTTTGAGTGAGTTGGACACGCGGAGCGGCGTTTTTAGCCACGAATCTCAGGGAAGCAAGTATTTTGCGCGATTCGCCTCTTCCTTTAAGTTATTCTCAACTCAAAGTAGCCTTTTTAAGCATGCTAAGTGGGACATTCCATTAGAGAGTTGACTCGCCGTAGTAGGGCTGGAGCGCTTCCGGAATGTGGATAGTCCCGTCCGTATCTTGGCATTGCTCGAGGAGAGCCACGAGAAGACGGGGAAGGGCGGTGCCAGAACCGTTCAAAGTATGGCAAAAGTTGTTTCTTCCCTCAGCGTCTTTGTATCGAAGTTTCATGCGGCGAGCTTGGTAATCGCCAAAGCAAGAGCAGCTGGAGACCTCAAGATATTTGCCCTGACCAGGTGCCCAGACCTCGATGTCATATGTCTTACAGGAGCTAAAGCCGACGTCGCCGGTACAGAGTTCAATGACCTGATAGTGAAGGCCTAGCTTTTGAAGAGCAGCTTCGGCATGGCCGGTGAGTTCCTCTAACATCTCCATCGAGGTTGCCGGGTTCACGATTTGCACGAGTTCAACTTTGTCGAATTGGTGCATGCGAATGATACCGCGGTTGTCTCGTCCGGCACTTCCTGCTTCACGTCGGAAACATGGCGTGTGCGCCGTCATTTTAATCGGGAGATCATTTTCGGCGAGGAGAGTGTCGCGGTAAAGATTGGTGACAGGAACTTCGGCGGTCGGGGCCAGGAAAAATTCGTTGTTCTCCGTTCCATACATATCATCTTCGAATTTTGGAAGTTGGCCGGTTCCCTCCATGCACTCACGTTTGACGATATGAGGAACATTGACTTCCTCATATCCGTTTTCGCGGCTCTGGATGTCTAGGAGAAATTGAATGAGAGAGCGCTGAAGTCTGGCTCCTTTCCCTCTGTAAACTGCGAAACCTGATCCAGAGAGTCGGCCTCCGTCGTCAAAGCTAATGATGCCCTTTTCCTCGGCTAGGTCGAGGTGATCTCGAGCACCGTCCAGGGCAGGTTTTTCACCCCAGCTCCGGATTAAGGGGTTGGCCTCTTCGTCTGCACCAACGGGGCAGTCTTCGTGGGGAAGATTCGGAATGTTGAGAAGAAGCTCCGTTTGGCGTTTTGTGGCTTCGCTGCCTTCCTCTTCTAGAATCTTGATCTGCTCGCCAATCTTTTTGACTTCTGCCTCGATGCCTGAGGAATCCTCGCCATTCGCACGGAGTTTTCCTATTTCCTTGGAAGTGGTTTTTCGCTCGGACTGGAGGGCTTGTTTAGACGTTTCATTTTTGCGACGGGTTTGGTCGCAAACTAGGACTTCGTCGATGAGGTCAGCCGAGCCATCGTGACGATTGGCGAGGCGTTCTTTGACGAGGTCGGGATTTTCGCGGATGACTTTGATGTCGAGCATGGTGGAAGAGTGGATATTTTTGAATCCGCAAGGCGCTTACCCGATTTCCGTGAGTCTGGCAAAGGTAGAATCATCCCATAGAACCGATCGGATGGATTTATCGCAGCCGAAATGGCACAGGGAGAGTGTAACTGTAGCTAACGGCTTCACCTAGGGCGTTCCGGGCCGGTTTGAATCGCCAGCTTCGGATTGCGGAAAGGGCGGCGTTGTCGAGGAGTATGTAACCGCTGGATTTCGCAATTCGGGCGGAAATAACTTCTCCTGAAGAGCCTATTGTGAAGGAAAGGGTGACAGTTCCTTGTTGGCCTGCACGACGCGCTGCGGGAGGGTATTTTGGTTTAGGCTGGCTGATACCAGAGGGTTTGCTCACGGTACGTTGGCGCGCGGCGGTGGTTGCAGCCTTCTTTCGGGCATTCTCGGCTTTTTGTGCGGTAAGCTTTTGGCGGCGCTTTTCCTCGATACGTTTACGGGCGAGTTCTCGTTCCCGGGCTGCTTTGGCTTGGTTTTGTTTCTTTATAATGGCGGGATCGGCTTTGGGTGTGTGGCTGGGCTCGGGTTCCGGTTGTGTGATGGGTTCCGGCTGTGCGACGGCTTCGGGGACGGGAGATTCCACAGGGGGGGTGACGGGCGCTGTCGGCTGGGGGCTGGGTTGGGGAGTGGAGGTTGATTTTGGTTTCTGGATTTGGATAAAGTTAAGGTCGATGAATTGGGCCTTCTGGATCGGAGGTTTAGGAAGGTCGATCGTGACCTTCCCCCACTTCAGGGCACCCGCAAAGAGAGCCGCCGTGAGGAGGGCGACGAAAGTCCAGATCAGGGGCTGGCTATTCCGTGAGCTCATTTTTCTTATCGTATGCGAGATTGATAATACCGCTTTTCCGGGCGATTTCCATCACTGGGAAAATGATTTCGGCGCGCGCAGCTTTATCGATTCGAAGAACGAGGGCGTCGATATCGCTGTGTTTGATTGCGTCTCGGAGTTTGCTTTCGAGCTCTTCCTTAGGGGTTTCCTCGCCTTCGAGTAAAATGACGTTTTCGGAAGTGATGACGAGTGACAGGTGGAGATCGTCAGGATTCGCAGTGGCGGACTTCATGGGACCTACAGGAAGTTCAACCCGGCGATCTGGTTTAATGAATTGGCTGCTCACCATGAGGAAGATGAGAAGTTGAAAAACGACGTCGATGAGCGGGGTCATGTCGATCCCGGCATCAATACGGCGTTTTCTGGCAATCATTATATTGTGAATGGGAGGTGCTTGGTTGTAGGAGGGGTAGATGAAGTTGCAGCGCTATTTGGCGAAGAAGCGTTCGCGGAGGTGAGAGGTGAGTTCGTTGAGATCGTGGACAAGTTTGTCGACGCGAGCTTCAAAGATCCTGGCCATAGCCATGGCGGGGATGGCTACGAGGAGGCCGGCGACAGTCGTGAGGAGCCCGGTCCAAATGCCATCAGCAAAATCGGCCGGTGTGACGCTTTCTCCCAGTTTGGCTATTTTTGAGAAGGCAATGACCATACCCCAGACAGTTCCAAGAAGTCCGATGAGAGGAGAAATAGCGGCGATGAGAGCCAAGATACGCAAACCGCGTTCATGTTGGCGGATGACGCGGGACGCTTCACGCTCGCTTACATTGAGGGTGTGCTCTTCACCATCGGAGGTGGCCTTGATGAAGACGGAGCCTACTCGAGAAATAGGATTAGACCGGGGGGCCTTCCCTTGGTGCAGGGCCCGAATCGCTTTCGAGAATCGATATCGATGAAAGGCATAATAAATGAGGCGTTCAAGAACGATGAGAACCGTAATGAAGGCGAGAATGAGGAGGGGCCACATAAAGTCACCGCCTTTAAAAAAGAGGTCTTTTAACGAGAATTCCATCGGTTGGGAGGATGCTGCCGTCTCGGCGCCGTGATCAAAAGCCAGAAATCTTGATTTAAGGAATCGGCTGATTGAACCGGAGCGATTTCCAGTTGACTTTGATGGTCAGCTAGTCAATCTCAAAAGCAGGAAAACGGATGGAAATTTTTTAAATGCCTATTTCGCGCCTTTGAAAGAGAGATAACCCCTTCAAAAAGTAGTAGAATGAAAATAAATACTCGAACTAAGCACCTAGCTGCAGTGGCTATCGCTCCACTGTTACTCGCTTCTTCAAGCCAAGCTGCATTTGTAATCTCGGCCATCACCGATGGCGATCTTACAGGAGGGAATCCGAAGTCAATCATTCTTCAAGCGGTCGCGCCAGTTCCGGACCTTACCGCGTGGGGAGTTGGTTCTGCTAACAATGGAGGCGGTTCTGATGGTCAGGAGTTCACTCTGCCTGCCGGATCTGCGGCGACTGGAGACGTTTTCGTAATTGTTCCTAACGCGCCATCCCAAGATTTCTTTGCTAATAATTTTGTTCAGAATTTCACCATCTTATCCAATAGTGCGGCAAACATCAATGGTGATGACGCCATTGAGCTCTTCAGCGATGGAAACGTTGTCGATATTTTTGGTGATATTAATACCGACGGATCTGGGGAAGATTGGGAATACAAAGATGGCTTTGCTCAGCGGCTTGGAGGTGGGCCACAGGCCTTCGACTTGGCAAATTACTCGGTCAACAATGGAGCTTTCGATGGTATGACCGAGCAGGAGCACGTTGCGGTTTTCGCAGGAGCTGGATTTACCGCTGTTCCCGAGCCGTCTTCAGTTCTGCTTCTCGGCCTTGCGGGGCTTGGAGTGTTACGTCGACGCCGTTAGGTCATCTTCCACTCTATTTCATAAGAGCTGCCTCAATCGAAGGTGGCTCTTTTTTTGTATCGATGCAAAAGAGAGGGGATCTATTTCCCTTTAAGTTGTTGAACATAGGCGTCGATGCCGCGACCAATCCGAACACGGTAGTAAGCATTCTCAATAAAGTCTTCAATTAGAACTCGATTGACGAGGGCTGAGCCTTTCGAGCCCTCCAATTTTCCATTTAGAACCTCCGCAAGATATTCCTGCTTCTTATTAGGCGGAGCTTGCTGTCGAAAAGATCTGACGAGGTTCGCGATGAAGGCATTACGGGACTCAGGAGTGGTAAGAATATCGATTACTCCGATTTTTTTACCGTCTTGTTTGAGTCGCTCGGCAGTTTTCGCCATGGCTTGATCGAGAAATTTAAAGAAAAAATCGTTATTGATGAATCCAGCTTTGTTCAGTGGTTCCTGATCTAAAAATTCGACAAATTGATCGTCAATAGATAGCAAACGACTGCGCATTGAGTTTGCAATTCTTTCGTCTCGCGAAGCATTATCGATGAGTTCTTGCAAAACTTGCCGCGTGAAATTTTGGCTCATTCCAGAGATTCTGAGGTTTTGTTGTTTGACGTTTTTAAGGTCGATTTTGAATCGGGAAGAGATGGCTTTTGGGCCAGGGTTGCTCTTCCACGTGGTTCGTTTCAACGAGCGAGTTTTCCCTGCGGACGTAATGACTTGTGAGGTGATGATGCCAGTCTTTGCTTCGAATGTGAGACTGCCAAGTTTGCCAAGGTCCGCGACGACTAGGTCATCGGTTTTGTTGATAAGTTTTTCGGTTTTACTCAAAATTTCAGCTCCATGGGTGCTGAAGCCTATACCCAAGCGAGCGTCAGTCTCGGCTAAATATATATAGGGTTTGATCCGCAAAGGAGTATCGAGTCCCTTATTCGAGTTGATGATCTCGACAAGCTTGCGGCATCGTTTTGCTAGGTTCTCTAATCCTTCAAAGGCAACCTTTTGATCACCCGACTGAAGAAAATAGATGCCGTTCGTGGTTGTCCATTGCTGGCCTTTTTGTATTAACTTGCCTTTCTCATTCTTGAATTCTGACATGAGGTAGGACCAGCCAGATCTAAAATCGACACCAATTTCGATATTGCCCGTTTGGCCTGTTTTGGAGTTCAGCTCGTAGGTTGCTTGATATCCTTCAAGCTTATGGTGATTGGTCCTAAGCGTGTTCAGGATTTCACTCAGTTCCTCAGCAGTGGCCATCTGGCAGACAAGGAAGGCGCATAGGATTAGACATTTTTGGAAGAGCATGGAACAGCGGGACTATGGCTCATCACCTGTGCGAGTCAAAAGAAGATCCCGATAGCTTGTTGAATTCTTTGTTGGTTTGACTTGGAGAAATCGATTGGAAGGTCAATTTAAGATTGCCTCATCTTCAAGGAATCTGTATTTGAATTTGTAGTTGCTTTTCCCCCATGGAATTTTTGCTAGAACGTCCGGTCCTCGTCCTTAATCGGCTATGGCAGCCGGTGCATACTTGTTCGGTCAAGCGAGCATTAAAGCTTCTTTGCTTGGGCCATGCCCAAGTGGTGCAGACCGAGGGGGAATGTCGCTACCAAACCCACGATATTGGATCGTGGGTAGAGTATTCGGGTGAGCAACGGGAATCGACGGCCGCTGAATTGGTCCATTCCGTCAAGGTGGCTTTGCGGGTTCCCAAAATCATTGTTCTGGCGCTTTATGATCGCGTCCCTCGTAAGGAGGTAAAGTTCACACGGCAAAACGTTTTTCTTCGTGACAAGTACACCTGTCAATATTGTGGCGAGATTTTCCCGGAGACTGACTTGAATCTCGATCATGTTATACCGAGAGATAAAGGCGGGAAAACAACTTGGGATAACATTGTGACGTCGTGCATTCCCTGCAACACACGGAAGGCTAATCGCTTACCTCGTGAGATTGGAATGAAACTTCTTAACGAGCCGCGCGCGCCTAAATGGAGACCGCTTTTCGGCTTTCGAAAACAGGCTAGCGAGCAGGTTTGGCAGGAATTCATCTCCCCGGATCGAAAGAATGTTAGCCTTGGCTCGTAATCGCTGGCCCTTTGTCGTATTTTCTGGTATTTTGCTTTTGTGACCTTTCCAAATGAAGCTGGCGGAGTGATCCTGTGGATGCAGGTCGTTCTCGGTTTTGTTGGCCTCTTGGTCATGGTGGAACGCATGGTCTTTTTTCAACATGCTCGGACCAAAGTGGCCGATTTGCTATTGGGAATCACCAATCACGTCCGCAAAAAAGCCTATGCGGAGGCTTTGCACGAGGCATCACGGGCGCGGGGTCCGGAGGCGCGCGTCATTCACTCAATTTTAATGCGTCACCATTTGGACCGGACAAATTTGCGTGAGATCGCACAAGAAGCAGGTCAGTTGGAAGTTCCGCGAATCGAGCGCTATATGAGGGTTTTACTCGGGGTGGCGATGCTAGCTCCAATGCTGGGCATGTTTGGCACGGTTCTGGGTTTGATTGAAGTTTTCATGAAGGTGGGTGCTGCTGATTCGGCGGTGGCCCAGGCAGCTTTAGCGGGCGGTATGTTTCAAAGCTTGGTTTCGACAGCGATCGGGCTGGCACTCGCGATTCCCTCCTATCTCGTCTACCTTTATCTCTACGGGAAGGCTCAACGAATGCTGCACCGTCTCGAAAGGGCTGGGATTGAGGCCGTAAATATCGTGTGCGACAGCCGTGAGCATGATCGGATTGTTTCTTTTCGTGATAGCTTGGAGCAGCAGGCTACGAACTTAGAATCAAAGTCCAAGAAGGTATCCAGGGGGCCAAAGATTGCCGATAAGAAAGACTCTTAAATCATGCAGCTCAAGATGTCATTACCTGAGCGGCCCGGGTGGATTTTCGTAATTCCGGGTTTTGATTTTATGGCCTTGCTTCTGGCACTGGTGATGTTCTCCGGGGTAGTAGCGAAGGAAAGCTATGTTGAGATCAAACTGCCGCCGTCCGAGTTTCGTGGTGTCCGTCTTGGTGATGAAAACCCGGTGGTCGTAATGCTAAAGGGCACAGCGTCGGGTTCGGTTTATTATGTAGAAGGAGTTAAAGTTTCTCAGGCTTCTTTGGGGGGACTTGTTTTGGAGTCTGCTGAGAAGCGGGGAACTAAGGCGGTGGCAATCAAAGTGGATTCTGGAGTGACGATGGCGGCACGTCAGGTTCTGATCAACACGATTGCTAAGCTAAACGGGATACGAATCTTTGAGGGCTATCGCCGGAAGGAAGAGGTAGAGAAGGTTCCTTGAGTAATGTTCTGGCATTATCGGAAAGTTTTGCGTGACCGGGCTGCCGGGATGGTTTTTGACTGGCGTCGGGGATACGGTTTATCGTATCGCCTCTTCATTGCTTTCGTGGTTTCAGTGGCGTTTTGGGGTGGGATCTATGGCTTCCTTCAAGTAGATAAGGCAGGGTCGGTGAAACTTGAAAAAAATGAGATTGATATTGCGGTGGTAGATTTAGATGCGGACCAAAATCGTTGGTTGGCCGAGTTGATTGATCGTAAAACGCTTTTTCAGCAGAGGTGGAATGTCAATGATTCCACTGTTATCGACCATGTGGTCGAGGAGGCGATGGCCGCTACCTTCCCTCGTAGCTATGAGCCAACCTTGCGTCAGATTTCGCTTCCTCAGCCCGAGGCGAGTTTGAAGAATCTGCCTGGAATGGAACCGGATGTTCTGCCTAGGCCGGATGCTGTGGCTTCAGTAAGGTATACAGCTGATAAGGAAAATTGGAGGATTGAGGTTAAGGTCATCGAAGGCCCCGATGGGTTGAAGCCCTTTGGATTTCCTTTCGAGTGGCCACAGGATCCCAAGTTGATGAGCGAGGGTGAAATTTGGGCGATTGTTTTAACCGCAGACTGGCGGGGGAGTGTTGTTGCGGTTGAGAGTTGGTGGGAAAAAGCGAATGATGTTCGGACTCAACCGGTTTTGGAGAGACTGCGAAGCGCAACGATAGAACCTCTGTCTAAGAAAGGATCGTTACGAACTTGGAGGCTTGAAGCAGAAGTTGTGAACCGACTTTCCGTACAATGATTTTTTCGTTTACCGACCTCCTCGTAGTGATCGTCCTTATGGCGTTCGTTTGGGTTTTAGCGGATTGGGCTTTTTCTTTTTTTGTGGACTGGCGGAATGAGCGAGTTTTAAGATTATCCACAAGAGAATGTCACCTATGTGGCAAGCGTTACCCCGAGAAAAACCGGGTTAAAATCTCCACGTGTCCCAAGTGTTCAGCCCAAAATATACGAGGTGGACACCGCAAATTGGGCTAAATCCTATCAATTACAGGCCTTGCTTTTCAAAGGAACACAAGTTAACCACCAACAAGTCTTCTTGTAGCAATGGAAAATCGACGCGTCGTATTGACAGGGATCGGGGCGGTGAGCCCCTTAGGAAATAATGCCAACTCAACTTGGGAAAGCATGAAAGCTGGGCGGAGTGGGATCAACCTGATCGAGTCCATGGATACAAGCGAGTATCCAGTAAAAATTGGTGGTGAGATTCGTGACTTTGATCACACCCAATATTTCTCGAATCCCAAGGATGCTCGTCGTATGGATCGCTATGCGCACCTTTCCATCGCGGCAGCCCAAATGGCGCTTGCTGAATCTGGGCTTACCGAGAGCGAAATAGATCGTGACCGCGTTGGTGTGATGCTGGGAAGTGGGATTGGTGGCCTCGGAACTCTTGAGAAAAATCACACTGTTCTTCTGAATCGTAGCCCAAGTCGCGTCTCGCCTTTCACCATTCCAATGATGATTTCTAATATCGCGAGTGGAGTTTTCTCGATGGAGCATGGGTTTGGTGGCCCGAATATGGCTATCGTTACCGCCTGTGCGACTGCTAACCATAGTATTGGTGAAGCTTGGCGTATGATCAAATTTGGAGATGCCGAGGCTTTTATTGCCGGAGGTTCGGAAGCCGCAATTTTACCTATGGGCTTGTCTGGTTTTGGGAACATGAAGGCTCTTAGCACCCGCAATGATGATCCGTCCGCTGCTTCCCGTCCGTTCGATACCGGTCGCGATGGTTTTGTCATGGGGGAAGGTGCGGGAGTTGTGGTCGTTGAAGAGCTGGAGCACGCGAAAAAGCGTGGAGCAACTATTCTCGCCGAACTTACCGGATATGGTCTCAGCGCCGATGCCTATCATTTGACCTCTCCTCATCCTGAAGGTTTGGGGGCGGCTCGTTGCATGGATATGGCTCTTAAGCACGCCAGGTTGAATCCTGAAGATGTCCAATATGTGAATGCACATGGCACCTCGACTCCGCAAGGTGATATCTGCGAGAGTAAGGCGATTAAGAAGTCATTCGGGAAGTGGTCTAAGGAAGGCCTGGTTGTGAGTTCGACAAAGTCGATGACCGGTCATCTTCTGGGCGCTGCGGGGGGCGTCGAAATTCTCGCCTGTATCAATGCCATTCGTGATGGTGTGATTCCTCCTACCATCAACCTCGAAGATCAGGATCCCGAGTGTGATCTTGATTATTGTGCCAACACCGCGCGTGAACTTGAAGTCAGAGCTGCTTTGAGCAATTCCTTCGGTTTCGGCGGGCATAATGCTTCCTTGCTGGTAGAGAAGTTTTAAGTGGTGAATGTGGAGCAAATGGTCGTTGATCGACTCATAGATGTGGGTTGTGGGGATTTTGTGGTCTGTGGAGGTGCCCGGAATGCTGGCTTTGTTGCCTTGCTTGAGGCTTCTGAAAGTTTGCAGGTGTGGCGGCACTTTGAAGAAAGAGGTGCGGCCTTTTTTGCATTGGGGCGTGCCAAGGATACCGGGCGACCTTGTGCAGTGGTGACCACAAGCGGAACTGCGGTAGCTGAATGTCTGCCAGCGGTAGTTGAGGCATATTATAGCTGTCTTCCATTGGTGGTGTTGTCGGCGGACCGACCGAAAAGATTCCAGGGAACTGGAGCTCCTCAAGTGATCGAGCAAGAGGGTATTTTTGGAAATTATGCAGCTAATAATCTTGATCAATGGAATGGCCGCAAGCCTCTTCATTTGAACGTTCCTCTGGAGGAAGAAGTGGTTGAATGTCCCGATTGGGAGGCTGAGGTGAAAGGGTTTCTTCCTGAGAAGATTTCTTTTGATGTAAAGAATCTACGTAATTTTCTCGGTGATGGAGTCTTTAAAGGGATTATTGCAATGGTGGGTGGGTTGGAGCCGGAGGATCGAGAAGATGTGTTTTACTTTTTGAGAGATTTGGGGATTCCGGTGGTCGCTGATGTGAATAGCGGAATCCGTGAAATACTTCAGGATCTTTTGATTTCCGAAAAAAGTTTTGTAGGGAATTTACCCGGAAAAATTTTACGATTAGGCGAAGTGCCGGTGGGGAAATTATGGCGTGATCTTGAATTAGATTCTTCCACCGAAGTGCTTTCGATTTGCCGGAACGGTCTACCGGGGCTAGCGAGAGAATCTAAGGTGATCCACGGTAATGTTGGCAGAGTAATTCGTGGATTAGGTAAAGTAGATTTTATCGGAGATGTGCGAGATGATTTTTCAAGTGGGCGACCAATCTTTTCTAAGATTGACGAGAGGTTGGAAAAATTTCCTGATAGCGAGCCAGGTTTAGTGAATTTGCTTTCGGTTTATGCGACAACTGGGGAGAGCTTGTTTATTGGCAACAGTTTGCCAATTCGTGAGTGGAATGAGTATGGTCAGAGGGAAACTCCTTATGCGCGAGTTTTTGTAAACCGGGGCGCCAATGGAATCGATGGTCAACTTTCGAGTTGGCTTGGGGCCACTGCGGAGACACCGGATTCGTGGGGGGTGTTTGGGGATTTGACGACACTCTATGATCTAGCGGCCCCAGCCCTGTTTTCCCAAGTCGAATGTCGGGGGCGTATCATTGTTGTAATTAATAATGGTGGGGGGCAGATTTTTGAGCGTTTGCCGAGGTTCTCACAGCTCACCAAAAATCAAAAAGAAGTCATTGTTCAGCCGCAAGATTTTGATCTCAAAGGCTGGGCGGCAATGTGGGGGATGGATTATTTAAGAATTGAGAATCGTGAAGGGTTCGATGCCTTGAAGGCGGGTGGAAAGGCCTTATTGGTAGAGCTAATTCCAAACTATGAAGAGACTGCGCATTTTTATGCGGTGTGAACAGTCTTGCGTAAAGCTTCCTAGTGAGTTACGCCGGAGGCCGATATGAGGAAGCCGATCATCGCCGCCAACTGGAAACTCAACAAGGGACCGTCCGAAACCGAGGACTTTATCAGGAGTTTCGAGAGCAGACTCTCTGATCTCCCTAAAGGAGTGGACATCGTGATAGCTCCGCCTTTCGTTTCGCTCCCTAAGGCAACGGAATTGCTTGCTCACTCCAAAGTGCGCGTCTCTGCGCAGAATATGAGCGAAAAAGATAATGGTGCTTTTACTGGAGAAGTGAGTGCCATCATGCTGAAAGAAATTTTTGTAAACTACGTCATCCTTGGGCATTCGGAGCGAAGGGCTATTTATGGTGAGTCGGATGAGTTGATTAACTCCAAGATTTTAAAAGCTCACGAAGTTGAGTTGAAACCGATATTCTGTATTGGAGAGACTCTCCAAGAACGTGAGGATGGAAAGCTGGAAGAGATTCTTCGTAATCAGATTACCGAAGGGATGAGGAATGTTACCGAGAAGCAGGCCCTTGATACCGTGATTGCTTACGAGCCAGTTTGGGCTATTGGAACTGGAGTAACCGCTTCACCGCAGCAGGCTCAAGATGCTCATGAATTCGTTCGATCTGTGCTGACGGAGCTTTATGGAATTTCAATTTCAGAAAAAATTCGTATCCAGTATGGCGGTTCGGTGAAACCCGATAATGCAGCTGAACTTCTTGGCCAGAAGGACATTGATGGGGCCCTCGTCGGGGGAGCTAGTCTTGAGGCGACAAGTTTTGCGGAGCTGATTAAGAATGGTGTGGTAGAGTAAGCTCATCATGGAGAGAGCGGTTTTTGGGACCCGGAACGGCGACATGCTTGTCGGTCATGGGCCATTTACTGCATTGGCAGAGCCACCCGCCGGAGGGGTAGCTTTTTACAAGAATAACTTCTCGCTTAGCGAAGAAAAGCCGTGGTTTGTTCCTGATAGGATTGAAGTTCTAGACAAGGCACCTGCTAAAGGGGAGTGCCAAATTCAATGGGAGGAGCCAGATCCCGTAAGATTTGCAGAGGTTTTTCGCGAGGTTTCGGGAGCGATCGGGAAAGGAATGATCGAAAAGTCGGTCCCTGTTGTGACCGAAAAGGGGAAGGGGAGTTGTTCTCCCGATACGCTTTTGGCTTCTTTGTTTCAAATACCTAAATCTCTTCGGCCTTATGGCTGGATTGGGGAGGAAGAGGGTTTTTTGGGAGCAACCCCAGAGGTTCTATTCCGCTATTTCGATGGCCGAATATACACGATGGCCTTGGCTGGGACGGCGCAAAGCGAGGAGCAGAGGCTCTTTGCGGTTGATGATAAAGAAATTCGAGAACACGAGTTTGTTGCGCAGACATTGATTGCAAAGCTTTCAGATCTTGGAATGGTCGTAAGGCGCGTTCGAGACATCCTCAATTTGGGTCGTTTGATACATTTTCAAACGCTTATCAATGTTGAGCTCTACCAGTATCAGGAGACAAAGACTTTGATTGAGCGCTTGCATCCAACGCCGGCCCTCGGGCCTTTGCCCCGGACTCCAGAAACTATTGCGCAACTCAAAGACTGGCGTGAGCGACTGGATTGTCCGGTAGAGTTTGGGGCACCTTTTGGGTTGTTACGGGATGGTGATTTTGAAGCCTTGGTGGCAATCCGAATGGTGGCTTGGAAGGGAGATGATTTTGCACTGCCGAGTGGTTGCGGAGTGATCCAGGAAAGCCGTTTAGTGAATGAATGGCGTGAGCTTGCATTAAAGCGAGATTCAGTACGCGATTTGTTCGAGTCTTCCCAATGAGAATTTTAGAGTTGTCACAATTAGCGGAGAAGCTTGATCAATTTTTCCATTTGGTAATTTGGGAAAAGAAGGATGGTTTCGAGGTGGTAGCGATTGTAGCTGAAGAGGTTCAAGATGCCTTTCCGTTGCCAATGGAAGTTCAAGCAGCAGCAGCCGCAAATGGTATGTTTCTTGATGCAACAACGGCGGCAAAGCTTCAAATTGAGAATATGCCCGCTGATTTTTGGGAGGACCTCGACGAGGTTATTTATGGAGAGTTTCTCAAAGTCTCTCGATTGGGCCAGTCGGGAAGGAAATATCTTGAGATTTTTTGTGCAGTAAATTCCGGGCAGAATTTTGATCGTTCATCGTTGAATGATCTTGGGCTTTCCGAAGCAGACCTTTTGAGAGTGGCCCGGTGGTTGCGTGAACAATCTATCTTTGATCATCGGAGCGGCGATCTTATCATGGAGATTCTCACACAACTTCACTAACTCATGTGTCGATCTCTTTCGCGTGGTCACATGGTGATCTGAAGTTAAAGTTATTCTATTCTAAGTAAGACGTGACGAGTCACGTCTTACGATGTCAAATCTCCCAGCGATGGAAATCAAGGTTCGGTATCTGGAAATTACGGAAGAAGAGCAATTTATTCCTTCCAAGGTTGCCACAAATTTGAGCTTAAAACCGAACGATGATGCGGCCATCAATACTCGATTTTATCGGGAGGTTGGTGGGAATTGGCAATGGGTTGACCGCCTGAACTGGACAGACAATCAATGGGACGAATGGGTGAGCCGTGAGAACCTACGAACGTGGGTGGCCTACCTTGGCGCTAGAGAAGCAGGATATGTAGAGATGGAAATCCAGGAGGGAGGTAATATAGAAATTGTTTATTTTGGACTGCTACCTCTGATGATTGGAAAGGGAATTGGAGGAGGGATGCTTTCTCTTGCGGTTCGAGAGGCTTGGAAAATCAAAGGGACTCAAAGGGTATGGTTGCATACCTGTAGTGAGGATCATCCCCATGCACTTGGAAATTATCAAAAGCGAGGATTCCGCCTGTTCAAGACCGAGGTGATTTGATGGAAGCTTGAATTTTGATCGCCTTAGGTGAAACAAAGAATCCGAACCTGAAAAGCCCAGGAATGACTTTTAATCAAGTGGGCAACTCGTAGTGACTTAATCACTTTCCATTTCCTTGAGGAGACTGTCTACGGCCTCGTCCATGGCTTTTCCTCGGGTGTTTTTGAAGCGAATTACGCCTTTGGCATCGATGATGTAAATCGTAGGCCAACCTCGGACTGCCCAAGCGGTGGCAATTGGGCCGCCGGTTCTTCCTCCGTCCCAGAATGAGGGCCAAGTGATATTGTTTTCTTCAATCGCCTTTTTGTATCCTTTGGAAGAGTCGCTGTTGACTCCAAGAATAGTGAAGGGCTTGTCTTTCAATCTTTCAACGAGCGACCGCTCGTGAGGATACATAGCGCGGCAGGGGCCTCACCAATCACCCCAAAAATCGAGGACAACGATCTTCCCCTTGTAATCCGAGAGCTTCATTTCCTTTCCATCGACATCCTTCCCAATGATTTCAGGGGCTGATTTTCCAATCGCCAATTTTTCTTTCGCCTCAAGTGTCGCTTTCATCATTGCGCCGACCTTACGGCCTCTGACTTCAAAGCCGGCATGCTCGGTATTCAATCTTTCGACGAGGGCTTTATATTGGGTGGTTTTTGCTGTGTCGCGTTCAATCTGGATGGCTTGAATGTAGAGCGCGGATCCCCGAGAGTCCTGGGCATTGCTTTTTTCAACGACGGTGGCGAGAAAGGCTTGGGTGTTTTCTCCCTTAGCTCCGTAGAATGAAAGAATGACTTCTGATAATTCCCTGTGATCGAGATGATGCTTTTCAAGGGCTGCAAAAATTTCGGGCTTTAATTCTTTGCCCCGACTGTGACTCGAGATCCAAGAAATAGCCTTGAGGCTCGCTGCCTCGGCGGGGCTTTCTTCCACAAGAGCGTAGAGTGCCTCAATGGTGTCATCGAATTGTGGATAGCCTTTCTGATAGGCTTCTCGTTGTTTTTCACGAGGAAGGGCCCGGACTTCGCTCATGAATTTTTTTACGGCAGCATCTTGGGTTTCAATAAGTTCGCTAATTTGATCCGCAATTTTGTTTTTGGCGTCAGTTTGTGCGACTGCGAGTCCAGCAGCGGCAGTCAACATAATGAGCAATTTTTTTGCCTTCATGGGAAAATTTTTAGATGAAATTCAAGTAGTGTCGATCAGGGAGTGATTAGGAGGGACTTTACTTATGGGGTGAGATGGCCACTTTTTTGTCGTGCCGCAGTTGGATCCCTTAATCGTAAATGATGCGTCATCGAGTTCCGAAGTGCTCGATGCTTTTCTCCAGTATCTCATCGAAAGTGGAATCGAACCCTATGACCATCAAGAAGAGGCTATCCTTGAGTTATATGAGGGAAAGAATGTCATTCTTAATACTCCAACAGGATCGGGGAAGTCGTTGGTAGCCCTCGCGCTTCATTTTCGAGCAATTTGCCAAGGGCGAAGGTCATTTTATACGGTCCCAATCAAGGCGCTCGCTAACGAAAAGTTTCTCGCGTTGTGCGAAATATTTGGTCCGGAGCAAGTGGGAATGATTACTGGAGATGCCACGGTGAACTCCGATGCGCCGGTAATTTGCTGCACGGCGGAGATACTTTCTAATATGGCCCTGAGGGAGGGATCACTCGCGAAGGTGGATGAGGTGATTATGGACGAATTTCATTATTATTCGGACCACGAAAGAGGGGTAGCGTGGCAGATTCCCCTTTTGACCCTCCCCCAGGCTCGCTTTCTTTTAATGTCGGCGACTTTGGGAGAGACCGAAGTATTTCAAAAAGAATTAACTGAACTCACCGGATTAGAGACAGTTTTAGTGAAATCGGAAAAGCGTCCGGTGCCCTTAGAGTTTTCTTACAGCACAACCTCTCTTGAGGATCAGGTCGACGAGCTGGTTAGTTCGGATAAAGCTCCGATTTATCTCGTGCATTTCACCCAGCTGTCCTGTGCTCGGACGGCGCAAAATTTGATGAGTCGGAATTTTTGTTCGAAAGAAGAGAAAGCCGCTATTTCTGAAGTTCTCAAGGATGCTGATTTTAAGAGCCCTTATGGGAAAGAGGTGAAGAAGCTTCTTCGGCACGGTCTTGGGATTCACCATGCGGGGTTATTACCTAAGTATCGGGTTCTTGTCGAAAAGCTAGCGCAGCGGGGGCTCATGAAAGTGATTTGTGGAACTGATACGCTAGGAGTGGGAGTGAACGTACCTATCCGTACTGTGCTCTTCACCCAGCTTTATAAATTCGGAGGACAAAGTACGAAGATTCTATCAGTTCGCGATTTCCGTCAGATTTGCGGTAGAGCGGGGCGGCGGGGCTTTGATGATGTTGGCTACGTTGTGGCGCAGGCTCCTGAATATTTTATTGAGAATTTGAAGGCTGATGCCAAGGCTGCGGCGAAGGGAAAAAAGAGTAAGGCGCAGAAAAAGAAACCACCGGAGAAGGGTTTTATAAATTGGGATGAGAGGACCTATAAAAAACTGCAAAGCGCTCCGCCAGAGAAGTTGATTTCTAGTTTCTGTATCCGTCATGGCACTTTGCTCAATGTTCTTTCAAGAGAAGGCGAAGATGGCTGTGCGGAGCTGCGCAAAATCATCAATGTGTGTCACGAGCTGCCGGGAAGGAAAAGGACTCTACGGAGACAAGCCTTCGCTCTTTTTCGTGGTTTGGTGGAAGGGAAGGTCCTTACGATTGTTCCGAAGGAAAAACGTACGACCTTGGCTAAGGTGGAGTTAAACGTAGAATTGCAGGATGATTTCACAATGAATCAGGCTCTTGGGCTTTACCTAATCGAAACCATCCCAAAATTGGATAGCGAGGCGCCTGATTATGTCGCCAATATGCTCTCGCTTATTGAGGCTATTTTGGAAGACCCAACCGCAGTAATTCGAAAACAAGTTGATAAAATTAAGACGGCTTTGGTTGCCCAGATGAAGGCAGATGGCGTGGATTACGACGATCGTTTAGAGGCTCTTGAGCAAGTGGAGCATCCGAAACCAGGTAAGGATTTTATTTACCAGACTTATAATGATTTCGTTCTCATTAATCCTTGGGCCAGGGAGGCGGGAGTTAGACCCAAGTCCATCGTGCGGGAAATGTTCGAGGGATGGTCTTCATTCGAGGATTATATTAAAAACTATGGACTTGAAAGGAGTGAGGCGGTTTTACTTCGCCACCTTTCTGAGGTTTATAAGGTTCTTGTGCAAACGGTACCCCCTTCTTTGAAAACCGAAGAAGTTGAGGAGGCTGAGTCATTCCTAGAAGAAATAGTCCGTGGGGTTGACTCCAGTTTGATTGATGAGTGGGAGAGATTGCGAGATCACGAGGAAGTCGTTGAGAAGGCTCCGGCCAAGGGGGTTCCTTACACGAGGCGAAAAGCCGAGTTCCTGCGAGCAACTCGAAGGGCGATTTTTGATTTCGTAAAGGAGATCTCACTTGAGAATTACGAAGCCGCCGCTGACTTGGTGGGGGGTAAGTCTTTCGAGGTTCGTGAGATGATGAAGGGGTATATCGAGGAGCATGGGATTATCCGCATGGACCCCGAGGCACGAAGCTCAAAGTATCTCCATATTGAAGGTGATCGTTTGGAGCAGATTCTGGTCGATGAAGAAGGGCTCAACGACTGGAGTGTTGTTCTTGAATTGGATCGGGCGCAATCGGACTTGGAAAACCGAGTTGTGCTCCGTTTGAGAGAGTTGGGAGCGTTTTAACGATCACGATCGTAGTCTTTGAGAATAGATCGTGGATTTCCAACATACCAAGCGTAGCCGTTACGACGTTCGGCTTCGATTTCGGTAATTGAAGATTTGATGATTCCGTCGCGACCAGAAAAGATAGGTTTCCCGGTCTTAAGATCGGAGAAGCGCGGCCAAAGAGGCGGCGCATTTTCATCTTCAACGATGGTTTTATCTCCGTCTTTTTTGATGATCTTAATCCCATTAATCTGCTTCTCTCGAAACCAAGTTACTGCTCCGCTGATTGATTTAAGAACTTTTTTAGAGGGCTTTTTGATTTCCATGAGATACCTCACGATATCGACACTTTCTGCACCGCTGAAGGAAGGGTGTTCGTAAGAACGGGCTTTAGCGGGTAAGAGGGTCTTAGCATCATGCTGGGCGCACCAAACGGTAGGTTTGCCATTAATATGGATCTGGGTTTGGAGGATACAATCAAGTCCGAGGTTGAGCGCTTTTCGGATCGACGATTTCTCCTCCTCTTTTAGGAACGTGGTGGAATCTTTTTCGAGATCTCGAAGGAAGGACATGACCCCAATCATGGCACCATCGTTGTAAGTGATGTGAAGGCCGTAACCGGAACCATAAGGTCGCTGGGGCCACCCGCCATTGTTATATTGGCTCGTAAGAAGAAATGCTATGCCGCGGTGAAGGGAGGCTTCGACCACAGGGCTTGCCTGGGCCTGCCAAACTCGAGTCAGAAATTTAAGTGGGGTGTAAGTTGCACCGTTATCGATGGTGGTAGTCTTAAGATTACGGCGTTGCTTGGTGAGCTCTTTGAGATCATCCGTATCAATCTTTTTGGAGAAATCCTGATTCTTGGGCCACCCGCCATTGTGACGCTGATAAAGCATGACCTTCTTGGCTAGCTCCCGTGCTTCAGGCGAGCCATACCAATTCAATTTTTGGTTAAGCGCACTTTCCCAAGAGACTTTTGCGTCGAGGAGGCAAAGAGTGGAAAGGAGGACAGCAAAAACCTTCATTGAGAGGAATACGATGTGGGGTGAATCTTGGGTCGGCCATGAAGAACAGGCCCTATTTTGTTGGCCCTTTCGATTTAAAGTTTTCGAATTATTTGGTGTTCCCGCCTTCTGGTCCCACGTCTTTGTCGCTCAAGGCGGAACCTTCGAGGACTTTGCTGAAATTGGGAGTGGTAACCGAATATTGAAATCCGGAGCCGGAACCGGCGGCTCCAAAGCGACCTCTTTTATCAAGGGCGACAAAGTTTAGGTGAAGGTCTTCGGCTGATTTTGGATCAATGGCTGCGATGCGTTGAATCGTTTTAACACAGGCTTCTTCGGGGTGAAGTCCCTGTCGCATATACTCAACAACCATGAATGACGCGCAGTAACGCATAACGTTTTCTCCCAATCCAGTGGCACCGGCGGCGCCAACTTTATTGTCTACGTAGAGCCCACTTCCAATGATTGGGGAGTCGCCAACGCGGCCTGGGAGTTTGCCACCCCATCCACTAGTAGAGCAACCACCGGCGATGTGACCTTTACTGTCGAGGACGAGTAAGGCAACGGTGTCATGGTTGTCTTTGGGTCGTTTGTTGGGAATGGGTTTACTTTGTTTTTGATGCCATTCTTTATGGAGTTTTTGAGAATCGACCTTGATGGATTCTAGTCCTTCCCTGATCGCAAATTTCCGAGCTCCGTCGCCAACGAGCATGACGTGAGGAGTTTTCTCCATGACCCGTCGGGCGGCAGTGATGGGATGAAGAATGCCTTCGATGGCGGCTACGCTCCCGGCGTTGTGGTTTGATCCGTTCATGATGCAGGCATCTTGTTGGACTACCCCGGCAGCATTGGGGAGGCCGGTGATACCAACCGAGCGATTTTTCTCGTCCGATTCTACTACGCGAATGCCTTGTTCAACTGCATCCAAAAGAGAGCCCTTGTGTTTTAAAGTGTCGAGAGCTTTATCGTTGCCTGCTTTCCCAAAGGGCCAGGTTGAGACGATGAGCGGTTCGCCAGGTGTGGCTTTAGCTCGAACTGATTGAATACTGGTTCCCATAATAAGGCTGGAAGTGAGAAATCGGCGTCGGGTGGAGGGCATGGGGAAGGGGAGGGCTAGGATTTGAGGTGAGCGTCGAGGGTTTCTTTGATCAATTGGAGTGCTTGGTTGATGTCATCGACGCTCACATTGAGAGGAGGCAGAAGTCTGACGATTTCGGGGCCAGCTGGTGGCACTAGAAGACCTTTCTCAATGAGGGCTGTGCAGAGGTGAATGGATGGCATGCTGCCTTCAGGGATATCGAGAGTATCGAAGTTTAAGGCGATTCCGAGAAGGAGGCCGTGCCCGCGAACTTCAGTGATGGCGGGATGATTCCAGCTTTCAATGGTCTTTCGGATTTGAGCTTCGCGTGCTTTGACGTTCGCAGTCAAATTCTCCGCGATGATAGTTTCGATGACCGCTTTGGAGGCGGCGCAGGCGAGAGCGTTGCCTCCATAGGTCGAGCCATGACTGCCAGGGCCGAGGAGGTGGGCGTGCTTTTCGGCAACATAAAATGAGCCGATTGGGAAGCCGCCACCCATGCCTTTGGCCCACGAGATGCCATCGGGGACAAGTCCGGGAGCGATCGTGTCGTAGCCGTTAAGATCGCCAGTTCGACCAAATCCGCATTGCACTTCATCGAGGAGAAAGAGGAGTTCTTTTTCCTGAGCGAGAGCAGCGAGGCTTTCGAGAAATTCCTTGGTCATCGGGTTCACCCCCCCTTCGCCCTGGATGGGCTCGAGGAGGAAGGCGATCGTCTTGTCGGTGAGCGCGGCTTGGACAGCATCAAGGTCGTTGGGCTCAACGTAAGTGAAGCCGGTCGGGAGAGGATCGAAGCCTTCGTGGATTTTGGATTGGGCCGTCGCAGTCATGGCTCCAATGGTCCGGCCATGGAAGGATTTATTGAAGGTGATGACATCGTAGCGCCCACTGGCTTGCCCAAATCTGCGCGCAAATTTGATGAGCCCGTCATTCGCTTCCGCTCCGGAGTTGGAGAAGAAGATCTTGCCCGGATGTCTGACGACCTTTTCGACAATGAGTTCGGCGAGGTTAGCCTGTTGCTCGATGTAGTAGAGATTGGAACAATGCATCAGGGTCGCTGATTGTTCCGCAATGGCTTGGGTTAAGGCGGGGTGGCAATGGCCTAGCGAGCAAGTCGCAATACCTGAACAGAAATCGAGATACTCACGACCGCGTTCATCCCACACCCTAGTGCCTTCACCGCGGGTAACGGTAAGGTCGAATCTCCCGTAGGTTTCTAGGACATACTGTTTTGTTTTCTCAGTGGAGGTCATGGTCTTCTCGGAGGAAACGATACTGTTTTTACGGTGAATTTGGAAGCACGACGATCAAGTATCAGGGTGGGTGGTTCAAGAAGAGCTAGGTGCGACCTTCCGGAATGAGAATTCTTATGGAAGCGCCGCCAGCATGGTGGTTATCTGGGATGGTTTCGAAAGGTGAAATACCCCATCTGTTCCAAGTCAAATCAGAGCGCTGTTTGTCGAAGGGATTTTGACTGAATGTTTTGGATCGCTGATTGGCTAATTTTTGGGTGAAGTTGAACGTTAATAAGGTGCTTGCGATAGAAAGGCGATATTTCCTGCATTTCGCAGTTCAAAAAACTGATTCCAGACCGTAGGTTTTGGCGAAGCTAGTGTCTAAATCTCAAAAAATCATAATCGCCTGCGGCGGAACAGGAGGACATTTATTTCCTGGAATCGCTGTTGCCCAAGAGCTTAAGGCACGAGGGCACGAGATCTTACTTCTGATTTCCGAAAAGAAAGTCGATGCTCAGGCTTCCCAAAAATACTCGGATCTTCGTTTTGAAACTGTAAGGGCCATTGCGAAACCGCCGACCATGTCGCGTAAAATGGTTTCTTTTTTGTGGCGTCTGCGCAAGACAATCAAGCAGTGCGGCCTTATCGTTGATCGTGAGGAACCAAATGTCATTCTCGGAATGGGAGGGTTTACCTCTTTTCCTCCAGTAGTCGCTGGAGCAAAAAAAGGACTTCGAACCTATGTGCATGATTCCAATGCCATTCCTGGACGTTCTAATCGTATGACGGCCAAGCGTTGCACAGCAGTTTTGGTGGGATTGGAGGAAGCTTCAGCTCACTTTCCGAATATCAAGGTGATTCATACCGGCACTCCGGTTCGTGACGAGCTTGAGAAGCTTCCATCACGCCAAGCGGCATGCGAGAAATTCGGTCTTGACCCATTAAAGAAAACGCTCCTCGTGATGGGGGGCTCGCAGGGAGCCCGACGCCTCAATGAGCTAGTTGCCGAGGGGACAGAGGGCAGCGCATGGCAGGTGCTTCACTTGGCTGGGCAGATGGACTTTGAACGCCTTTCTGAACAAGTGGGCAATCGTGATGGCTACAAGATACTGGCATTTTGTGAAGGCATGGCGGCAGCATATGCGGCAAGCGATTTTTGTGTAGCGAGATCTGGGGCATCGTCTCTGACAGAGTTGAGCCATGTAGGGTTGCCGGCGCTTTTGGTGCCGTTCCCCTTTGCTGCTGATGACCATCAAACAGCTAATGCCCGTGTCTTTGAAAAAGCAGGGGCTGCGGTCTTAACTCATGAGAAAGATCTCAAAGCCAAAACGATCACAGACATTTTGTCTGAACTCGATGATGGAACTCTTGAAAGTATGTCAAAATCGATACTGAATCTCGCGGTTCCTGATGCGGCTGCCCAAATCGTTAACGTTATTGAAGGATGACTATCGAGCAATTCAGCGAGAAGATTTTAAATCCGGAGCAACCACTCCGGGTTCATTTGATCGGGGTGGCAGGTTCGGGTATGAGTGGGTTGGCGAGGCTCTTGATTCAGATGGGGCATCGGGTTAGCGGATCTGATCGAGTGACTTCTGGAGAGACGGAGCGTCTCCGAATGTTAGGTCTTGATTTTTCTACGCCGCATTCAGGAGAAGTCGTGAAGAATACGGATGCGGTGATTTATTCCTCGGCGATTCGGCCCACAAACCCCGCCCTTTCCGAGGCTTTGATTCAAAAGATTGCTACTTTCCGACGTGCAGAATGCCTAGCGGCCATTCTTCATACGAAGGCAGGAGTGGTGGTTTCTGGCACCCATGGTAAGACAACGACCTCGGCAATGATTGCGCATATTCTTCGTCAAGGAGATTTCATGCCTTGTCATTATGTGGGGGCGGAGATCCCAGTTTTGGGTTCTAATGCCGAATGGAACCAAGATGGTGAGTATCTGGTGGCAGAGGGTGATGAATCGGATGGCACGTTGGCCCTGTATCATCCAAAACACGCAATTGTGTTAAATGTCGAGGAAGAGCACCTTGACCACTACACGCGAGGGATTGAGCAAATTCGTGAGGTTTTTAATAACTTGTTGGACCAGACTTCGGATACCGTTTTTTATTGCCGTCAGTGTGAAGTAGCGACTCAGCTTTGTGTAACACGAGACAATTCCATTTCCTATGGTTGGCAAGATGCCGATTGGACTGCGACTGATCTTTCTGGGCAGATCGGAACAGTGAGTTTTACGGTCAACTATAAAGGGAAGGAGCTGGGCAGGGTTCAGCTTGGTATTCCCGGTCTACATAATGTGTTGAATGCTTTAGGAGCAATCGCGGTGGCTTCAAGTTGTGGGGTTGATTTTTCAAAAATGAATCAGGCCCTTAGTTCTTTTGCGGGTGCTAAGAGACGATTCGAAACGAAGCATCTGAGCAAGCGATATCGTATTGTGGATGACTACGGCCATCATCCGACGGAGGTTGCGGCTACTTTGCAGACTGCTCGTAGTTACAAGCCGGGCCGCGTGATTGTGCTCTTTCAGCCTCATCGCTACAGCCGGACTCATAAGCTAGCTGATGATTTTGGTAAGACCTTACAAGCTGCCGATCTAGTTTTCGTGACCGATATCTACGCGGCCAGCGAAGATCCTATTCCTGGTGTGAGTGGGCAGACAATTGTTGATGCAATTTTAGCCAATGGTTCGACGAAAGCATACTTTGTCCCGGATCTTCCAACCGCGCATCACGCGGTGGGGAATAATTTAGCGGAGGGTGATCTTTTTTTGACGTTGGGAGCCGGAAATGTTCATGAGGCTGGAAATAAGATTATTCGCGATCTTAAGGTTTTGGAGGAAATCCGAAATGAAACAAAAGCCTCGGCAATTAAGCTTTACGAACCGATGTCGCGTCACAGTACAATGCGTGTTGGAGGGCCGGCTCAGTTTTGGATCGAGCCATCGGAATTTCGGCAATTAGCCGATTCTGTTTCTTTCTGCAAAGCTCGGGGGATTCCAGTGCGAATTGTGGGGCGTGGATCTAATCTGTTGATTCGAGATGGAGGAATTCGTGGGGCTGTTATTCATCCAGCAGGTGGTGCCTTTGCTGCGGTCACTGTTGAGGGGAATACGATCACGGCAGGTGTTGGAGTTCGCTTCAAAAAGGTTGCCAGTATAGCACGCGAGCATGGCCTTGGTGGATTTGAATGGATGGAAGGAATCCCGGGGAATGTCGGAGGCGGACTGCGTATGAATGCCGGAGCAATGGGTGTGGAAACTTTCGACCAAGTTGTCGCAGTGACTTTTTTGGATGAAGATGGAGAGATTAGAACGCGCAAGCGTGATGAGATAAAATTTTATTACCGCAACGTCCCCGAGCTTCGCCGGAATTATGCTCTGGAGGCGACCTTCGCTGGAGTTCCCTCAGATCAACAAGCGATACAGGAGAAGCTTAATGAATCTCGCCATCATCGTAATACGACCCAGCCGAAGGCTGCGAGTGCTGGGTGCACGTTCAAAAACCCCGCAGTCTGCGGCGCGGGTCAATTGATCGATGAGATGGGCTTGAAAGAGACTGGGGTAGGCAAGGCCGAGGTTTCGCCGGAGCATGGTAATTTTATCGTTAATCGAGGTAAGGCTAGTGCTTCTGATGTGATTTCATTAATCGAGAAGATCAAAGCGAAGGCGAAGGAAGATAGAGGCGTTGTTCTCGAGACTGAGATACAGATCCTCGGTGAGGACGAGGTTGTGTTTTAGGTGATTGTTGCAAAAAAATTCTTTGCCATGATCGAAAGCATGATTTTGAGAATTTTGAGCGCTTTTCTGGCGGTCTCGTCGTTGGCATTAGCGCAGCCAAACATTATTATTCTTTACTCTGATGATGCGGGCTATGCCGATTTTGGTTTCCAACCGAATTGCGCAGCGGATATGAAGAAACTAACGCCTAATATCGATCGTATCGCAAAGGAAGGCGCGAGGTTTACAAATGCTTACATGGCGGGTTCGGTGTGCTCGCCCTCCCGCGCAGGTTTAATGACCGGGCGTTATCAACAGAGGTTTGGTTATGATAATAATCTTCCTCCTGGCTTTCAAAGCGGCTTGGATTTGAAGGAGAAATTCGGAGTCAACCACCTCAAATCCTTGGGCTATACTACGGGGCTGGTTGGTAAGTGGCATCTTGGATATCCCGAAGAGTATCACCCGAATAAACGCGGGTTTGATTGGTTTTATGGTCTTCTACAAGGTTCACGACCTTATCATGAAATACTGAAACCCAGTACCCATCGAGTGATACAAGAGAACGGCAGGATTACTAAAGAAGATGGCTACGTAACCGATCGTTTTGGTGATGCGGCTTGCCGGTTCATCCGTGAGAATAAAGAAGCGCCGTTTTTTCTTTTCGTCTCTTTTACTTCACCCCACGGGCCCCTTCAGCCCAAGCCAGAAGATGTGAAGAGAGTGGCTCATATTGATCAGAAGAGGAGAGCCGGCTATGCCGGGTTGATCGTGAGTCTTGATGATAATGTAGGGAAGGTGTTGGATTGCTTGAAGAGAGAAGGATTGGATAAGAACACGATTATCTTATTTACTAATGACAATGGCGGGCAGACTTCAAATGGAGCTAATAATTTTCCACTTCAGGGGAAGAAAGGGACTTTGTGGGAAGGGGGTGTGAGGGTTCCCTGGGTGATGAGATGGAAGGGTGAAATACCAGCTGGAAGGGTCATTGATCAGCCGGTGATCGCGCTTGATCTTCTGCCGACCTTGATTGAGGCAGCGGGTGGGGAGGTGTCTTTGGATTGGAATCTTGATGGGAGAAGTTTTCTGGAACTACTTGGTGTGAAGCTAAAAACGACAGCGGTGGTGGAAGTGCCTAGGCCGTTGTTTTGGAGGCAGGGTGGGAGTGGTGGTCCTCGGGCTATGAGGGAAGGAAAATGGAAAATTATTCATGATCGCAAGTCTGGAGATAAACCCGCACTCTTTGATCTGAGCAAGGATGTTGGGGAGTCTAGAGATCTGGCGAGCGAAAATGGTGAGGTGCTTAAAGCAATGTTGAGAAAGCTTAATGCCTGGGAGAAGCAACTGGAGGAACCGCGATGGGGACCTGGAGCGTCCAGAAAAAATTAAAAAAGAAATAGGATGGTAAAACTTAAAACACGTATTGGATCTTGGGCCCTTTTACCTTGGATCGCTTTTGCTGAGACAGAGAAACCTAATATCATTTTCATTATGGCGGATGATCTCGGCTACGGCGGCTTGTCATGTTATGGAAGTAAAACGATCAAAACTCCTCATCTCGATAAGCTTGCTTCGACAGGAGTGAAGTGTATTGATTTTCACTCAAATGGAGCAGTCTGCTCACCAACTCGGGCTGCTTTGATGACAGGACGTTATCAGCAGCGAAGTGGCGTAGGTGGGGTCATTACGGCAAAGTCTCATCGTGATACGGGGTTGCCCCTCAAGGAATGGACGCTGGGGGAGGCCATGAAGGAGTCCGGTTATGCTACAGCTTTGTTTGGGAAGTGGCATCTAGGATATCCGGCGAAGTTTAATCCTATTCATCAAGGCTTTGACGAATTTGAAGGCTTCGTCTCGGGTAACGTTGACTACCATCGCCACATCGATCAAGAAGGGTATTTTGATTGGTGGAAGCGCGACAAAAAGGAAGATGAAACTGGTTATCTTACCGATCTCATTACAGAAAATGCGCTCTCTTTTATTGACCGCAAAAAGGAGAAGCCTTTTTTCCTCGTTTTGCATCACGGCGCGCCCCACTACCCTTTACAGGATCGGGAGACTCCTGGCTTTCGGATGATTGGAAAGAGTAATCGTGACCAGCCTAAACAGAAGGTGGACCGGCAGGCTGTTTATTCTAAAATGGTGGAAATTATGGATGAAGGAGTGGGCCGTATTGTTTCGAAGCTTGAAGAGCTTGATTTGAGAAAGAATACCTTGATCGTGTTCTGTTCTGACAATGGGCCAGCGCCGGATGGTTCCTCCGGCGGATTACGTGGAAGAAAGGGGCAGGTCTTCGAGGGTGGGCACCGGGTGCCAGGAATTTTTAATTGGCCTGGGCGATTGCCGAAAGGAGAAATCTGCCAGGTCCCGATTTTGACGATGGATTTACTTCCTACTTTTGTTTCGATGGGAGGGGGGAAGATCGAGCCTAAGCGGAAGTTGGACGGGATTGATGTGACAAAAGCTCTGGAAGGAGCCGCCACCGCTCGGAAGCCGCTTTTTTGGAAGCACGGTGGTAGCTTGGCGGTCAGAGATGGCGATTGGAAGTTGGTGGTGACAGTTGGAAAAAAGAAGAAACAGTTTCTTCTTTTTAATTTAGCGAAGGACCGAAATGAGACGAACAATCTTTCCACAAAGTATCCTGAAGTAATGGGCAGACTTACGTTACTAGTTGAGCAATGGGTAAAAGACGTCACGGTCGAGTCACCAGTATCACAGTAAAAATAGCACCTTTGTTGTCGTCGGCACTTTTTGATGATTTTGAGGCCGGGCAATTCGCCCAAATCCTAAAGAGAATCTTTTTGATTCCTAGTTCGCTCTGGCATCCAGACCAAAGGAGCTTGTTTACTAGATTCTCTCAGCTTTCGAAAATTGACGATCAATCGAAGAGATTCATTTGAGGTGAGTTGGCCTCAGGAAGAGCTTTCTTGGCTTTGGGTGAATTCTTTTTCTCTTCGGTTGGTTTGGCAGAACTCATCTCAAGATGGCTAAGGATTTCCTTGGCTCGGTCGAGAATATTCTTAGGTAGCCCTGCCAGACGGGCGACTTGGATACCGTAGCTTTTATCGGCTTGTCCCGGGAGAATCTTGCGAAGGAAAATGATGTCATCATTCCATTCGCGAACCGCGACATTGAAGTTTGCCACGGCGTCTTTAGAGTCAGAAAGAGCGCAGAGCTCATGGTAGTGAGTGGCGAATAGAGTGCGGCATCGTACCTCGTCATGAAGATGCTCGGCAACCGACCAAGCGATTGAGAGGCCATCGAAGGTAGCGGTTCCACGCCCAATTTCATCAAGAATGACGAGAGAGTGTTCCGTAGCGTTGTTGACGATGAGCGAAGTTTCATTCATCTCGACCATGAAAGTTGATTGCCCTTTAGCGAGGTCATCAGAAGCGCCGACCCGGCAGAAGATGCGATCCGTAAGACCGATGTGGGCGTGTTCGGCGGGAACATAAGCACCGATTTGAGACATCACGGTAATCAGTGCGATCTGGCGAATATAAGTGGATTTTCCGGCCATGTTGGGGCCGGTGAGAATTTGGAGAAGGCTTTCTTGGGGATCAATGAGGGTGTCATTAGGAACAAACTTTTCTTCGACAAGGGTTTGCTCGAGAACCGGATGGCGGCCATCGACGATTTGTAGATGCCGCGATTCGTCGAGAACTGGGCGGGTGTGTTGATAGAGTTGAGCGGTCTCAGCAAAAGAAATAAGCACATCGAGTGTGGCGAGAGCGTCGGCAGTGTTTTGGAGGGGAATGAGATGACCAGTGACTCCAGCGCGGAGTTTGATGAATTCATCATACTCCAGCGATTTTGCCCGGTCGTCGGCACCGAGGACTTTACCTTCGACTTCTTTAAGTTCGGGTGTGATGAAGCGTTCGGCGTTAGCCATGGTTTGCTTCCGTTGGTAGTCGTCGGGAGCCTGATCGGATTTCGCTTTGGTAATTTCAATAAAGTAGCCAAAGACGTTGTTGAATTTAATTTTAAGGGTGTCGATTCCAGTGCGCGCTCGCTCGGAAGCCTGCATTTCGGCAATCCATTGTTTTCCGGAGCGGGAGGCATCTCGGAGCTCGTCTAGGGCTTCGGAATGTCCGTCACGAATGATTCCCCCGTCTCGGAGTTGGGCAGGCGGCTCATCGACTAGAGCATTTTGCAGAGTCTCAACGAGGCCTGGAAATTCTTGGACGAGATCTAAAATTTGAGATTTGAGATTTGAATCTGCAGAGGGAAGAGAGGAAAGGTCAGCCTTGAGGTCAGGGATTCGTTCGAGCGAGACCTGGAGGGATTTGAGATCGCGAGCATTGCCTGATCCTTGGGAAAGGCGCCCAGTGGTGCGTTCGATGTCACGGATCTTCTTCAGTGAATCGCGAAGCTTAGTGAGGAGATATGGTTCGGAGAGGAGGGAATCGACAAGGTCAAGACGGGCCGTGAGTTCGGAAAGATCGCGAAGCGGGTGAAGGATCCAGTCGCGAAGCTTACGAGCTCCCATGGGGGTTGAGGTCCGGTCGAGAACTCCGAGTAACGTGTGTTGTTTACCGGAGCGGGAGTCGACAAGGTCGAGGTTAAGTTGTGAAGCTGAGTCGATGAGGACGAAGTCGGCGACATTTCTGACTGAGAGTGCTTTTAGGTGATCGCAGTTTCGCCGTAGCTGGAAAGTCAGATAATGTAGCGCTCCCCCGGCCGCGGATAAGGCGGCGGTCATTCCTGAACAGCCGAAGCCATCGAGCGATTGGACTTTGAACTGATCCTTAAGAGTGTTCAGAGCTTGATCCGATAAGAAGGCATAGGAATCGTAAGGAAGAGAATTTGGGAGCCCGCCAAGCTCTTTGGCTTGGTCTTCCGGAATGAGAAGTTCAGAAGGTGACAAACGTGTCAGTTCGTCTTCGAGTTGCTGTTGATCAGCGAATTCAGAGACCGTGAATTCTCCGGTGGTGTGATCGGCGCAGGCAAGCCCAAAGCAAGGTTTCTTGGTGGTGCCACCGAGGAAAACAGCAGCGAGATAATTGTGGCGGGTATCATCGAGAAGAGAGAGGTCATCAACGGTAGAAGCCGAGATAATTTGCGCGATTTCGCGTTCCACAATTTTACCCGGTTGCGGCTCGGTGGTTTGCTCGGCAATGGCGACCCGCTTGTTAGCTTTGATTAGCTTCGCTATGTAACCTTGTGCTGCGTGGTGCGGAACTCCGCACATCGGAATATCATTCCGCTTGGTGAGCGCGACATTGAGGATTCCTGCAGCTGCTTTGGCATCCTCAAAAAACATTTCGTAGAAGTCGCCGAGACGATAGAGGAGAAGGATATCATCGGGCAGGGACCGGCGCATGGCCATATACTGGGCCATCATCGGGGTAAGCTTTTTCTCTCCTGCCATTGTTCTGGCTATTTAAGGGAGCCAAACCGGCGGGGGGAATCGTGAAATCAAGAAAAGCTCCTTTTAGTCGAATTGGCATCAGTAGATGAAAAGTTGCGAGCATTAAAAGTGATCTTGTCAGGTGACTTTCGGCTTTCGATGGCGAGGAATCGCAGTCAGACTTTCCGTATGAAATTACACTGTCTTGAGAAAGGGACCTTACTGGAAAAGGATGGCGAGTGCCATGCGGTAGAAAACGACCTTCTGGGGCGACTTTTTCAGTCAAGGGCGGGGGAAGTAGAGAGCATTTTGGAAGGCGTGAAGACCGCTAATCCGGCGGAAGTGAATGGTGGAATTTTGCCGCCGGTCCCCGATCTAACGGAGATCTGGGCGGCTGGGGTCACCTATTT
>DIHU01000050.1 GCA_002420315.1 Akkermansiaceae bacterium UBA5688 | reverse complement strand
TACAGCGCAAAAGATAGAAATTTAGCCTGTCGAAGAGCCTGCCCCAGACCAAAACAAAAACAAAAAAGCAGGTTTCTGGAATGACGGTCGTGATAATGCTGACGTGGTTCTCGCTGAGATCAAAACCATATTGCTTATTGGTTATATATTCTACGAAAAGAGAAAACGAGAGTAGGTTACCGATTCCAAGAATCATCCAAGATACGAGTAAGCGTCGAAATCGATGATTTTCGCCTGTATGTCTAAAGGCATCAAAAAGCTTCACTTTATTGGAGCGACTCAATTTTACTTTTTCAATTGCGAGAACACACCCTGCCATCATGAAGGAAGAACCTGCATAAACTTGTAGCAATAATGGGTAATTATTAAGTGAAGCCGTGAGCAACCAACCAAAAAGAAAAGCCGACCCGATCGCATAGATTTTCCTCATGAAAGCTGTTATTGAAAACAACCTACCCCGAACCTTGTCTGGATAATGACTATGATAAATTTGAGAAAAAAGTGGGAGGTTTAAAGTCAGAGTGACTAAGGCGACCACCATTCCAAACATGTAAATCTCGAAACAATCTCCCGCAAGTGAACTAATTGTGAAACCGACACCGGATATTCCGAAGATGCCGGCCAACATTGAATTTGCCGAAAGACCAGTACGCCTCACAGCCTGAACGACAAAAAGACTCAGCAGTAAACCAAGACTAGGCAACGCGACCAGAGTCGCTTTCGCCATCCCGCCAGCTTCAAATACCCGATTCGCGATTAAAATTGAGAAGGTCGTACTCAGAGTTTCGACCACACCCGCCGGAAAGGCTCTCAGGTTTTCGAGATGAAAAGTTCGTGAACGATATTCGCTCTCACGCACCTGAGCCTCCCTCATCCGGTGTTTTGGAAGCCAGCCACCAGTAATAAACGGCAGCCACCAACGCTCCGGCAACTCCTACATGAAGAACCTGAACCGCAGCATGAATTCCCGAGCTGCTCAAAATCAAGCCCATTACCATCAGCGCAAAAACTAACCCAAGAACTAGGCGGGGAATCCCCCCCTCCCACCTTGACTTGTATCCCAGCCAGAGAGCTGCAATCAAGATAGACCAGGAGAAACTTCGATGAATGAGGTAGGTTGCCGACTCTGAAATTTCATCAATCCAACTACCACGCGATTCAATCCCCTGCTCCATCATGAGCTTATCGGTAACTTCACGAATCTGAGATCCCATTGCCCATTCGATCATCACACAGGATAAAAGAATCATGACTTGCGGGCGACTCGGGCCTGCAATCTGAGTCCGCCAATTTCCGGGTCGCACGCCACCCCAGTAGAGGTAGGTCAGAACAAAGAGCTGAAGAAAAGCCAGAGCCATGTGAATCGTTACCACTCCGGATCGTAAACCACTCGCCACTACCACGATTCCAGTCAGAGCACTTATAATCACAAGAGCAAAGGCACTCACTCCGAGCTTCGGCATGATCCGACTCCTCAAACAAGCTATCATCAACAAAAAATTTGCGAGTAAAACCGGCAGAGCAAGGAGCCTATTAATGAACTCGATCCAAGTCTGAACCGGGTCATATTCCTCAAGAAGCCGCTCCACCGTAATTTCATCAGGATCGCGACCGAAGCGTTCGGCAGACTTCTTAAACCTTGGAAGCTTCTTTTCTAAGTAAGCCTCATCAACCTGCTCGATACTTGTTGGTGGGACAAGTTCACCCCAACAAGTCGGCCAGTCAGGGCAGCCTAACCCAGATCCCGTAACCCGAACAACCGCCCCAGCAAAAATCAGCACGATTAAAAGGACGATCGATAACAACGCCAGTTTCTGGACACCAGTTTTCCGCACGGCAGGATCCTAGCGCATCAATTCGGGAAGGCAACTATGTCGACCCTAGCCTCGCTTATCTGCCGTTACTGCAGATAAATCGACTCTATCGCCTGACAGGCCATCAAGTGAACCATCGAGATCATGGAGATCCAAAATTGAGTCGGGCTTCTCTTTGGTGATCGCAACGGCGATCCAGCGTAGCTCGTCCGAATTATCCAACATCACCTTCAGAACCATTGTCAACGGCACAGCGAGGAACATCCCGACTGGACCCCAGATAAAACCCCAAAAAAGAACTGAAATGATCACCACCAAAGTGGAGAGCCCAAAGCGACGCCCCATCAACATAGGTTCGAGAAAATTACCGAGGAAGATGTTGATTGAAATATAGCCAACTCCAACCGCCAAGGCACTGGGTCCTCCATCCACCAAAAAAGCTACGATAAACGGAGGAACTCCTGCGATAATCGAACCAAGCACGGGGATGAAATTCAGAGCAAAAGCTAAAATTCCCCATAAAATGTAGAAATCTAATCCAGCAGCCCAACATAGAAACCCCGCGAGCACACCAGTAGCGAGGCTAACGACCGTTTTCATCGCCAAGTATCTCTGAATATCCGCAGTTGAGTTCATCAAGCGGTCTAAATTAGGACCACGCGCTTCAAGGACAGCATTGACACGGCGTCCAAACATCCGGGCCTCGCTCAGCATAAAGACAGTTAGAATCAGGATCAAAAGAGTTGATCCAAGAAAACCGAGAACCCGCACTGCGACATCTTTACCAAGATCAAACGGGTCGAAATTTTTTCCGATCTGAGCAGGGATTTTGATCGTGGCGTAATTATCGACAGTTTTCCGAGCATCCGGAATTTTTAAGTTTTCGAGCACACCAACGGCCGTTTCACGAACCTCATCGATCTTTGAGTTCATGGCTGGATAATATCTGTCCTGCCATTTCGATTCCAAGTCACCTGTTAGAGTAATGACGATGATGACAACTCCGGTCATAAATGCGAAGTCAACAAGGACAGTCAAAAGGACCGCAATGGGCATGGGCACACGGCGTTTACGAAGCCAAGAAGTGATTGGAAATGAAACCGTCGCAATGAATCCTGCGAGTAAAACGGGAACAAAAAATGACTGTCCAAGCTTGAGACCCGTTACCAATATCACGACCGCGGCAGCGGTCAGCAAAATTCGGGTTGCTTGCAGCTTTTTTGCTTCGTCAGGCATAGTTACTTTTAAAGGAAATCTTTTTAAAACTTCTTAAATGTCACTATACTAAAGCTTCTTTCTTTTGATAGTAAAAATCTTACGAAACGAAGGTTTTATAAAAGGGAGTAAGTTTTCTAAACAGACAACCACTCGCAAAAAAATATTCTCAGGCTAAGAACCAGCCAGAAACCCTGTCAGAGGACTTGTTGCCGAAGCCTCGTCAATCGTCTCGGGAAGTCCCATTTCGAAAGCATCTCGTCCCGCTTGTACTGCAAGTTTAAACGCGTTTCCCATTCGACAAGGGGCTGAGGCAATGGCAATAGCGGTGTTTACCAGAACCGCATCAGCACCCAGCTCCATCGCCTCGGCGGCATGACTGGGAGCTCCCAGTCCGGCATCCACCACCACAGGCACCTGGGCCTGATCAATTATAATCCGGATCTGATCAGCTGTGACAACCCCTTTATTGCTTCCGATTGGAGCTCCGAGCGGCATTACAGCGGCAGTTCCCACTTCTTGTAAGCGTTTGGCTAAAACAGGATCGGCATTAATATAAGGCAGGACTACAAAACCCTCTTTAACCAAAATCTCAGCAGCCTTTAATGTCTCGATTGGATCTGGAAGCAAATAGGTTGGATCCGGGTGAATCTCAAGCTTGATCCATTTAGGAAGACCTGCCGCTGCAGCCAGGCGGGCAAGTCGGATCGCTTCATCTGCATCCATCGCCCCACTTGTATTAGGCAAAAGTAAATATTTTTCACGATCGATGAAATCTAAGATGTTAGCGAAAGGATCGGACTGACCGCTCAGGTCAGCTCGCCTCAGTGCTACCGTGACAAGCTCAGTGCCGGAAGCAGCGAGGGCTTCACTCATAAGTTCATTGGACGAAAATTTTCCCGTCCCAAGCATCAACCGTGACTTAAACTCACGATCTGCAATGACCAAAGATGATGCCATAAGAGCTAGATATATCAGGAAGGAATAAGATCAGCAACCGCCTCCCGCTCACTTACAAGTTCAGCGACTGATGAATCAACCTTGGCACGAGAGAACTCGTCGAGTTCAACTCCTTGTACCACTTCCCAAGTCGAGCCATCGGTCCGAATGGGCATGGAGGCAATGAGCCCCTCGGGTATTCCGTAGGATCCATCCGAGCAAACTGCCACGCTGGTCCAATCACCTTCGGGAGTGGGAGTCACAAGTGAGCGGACGGTATCAACCACTCCATTTGCGGCAGAAGCAGCTGAACTCGCTCCACGCGCTTTAATTATAGCAGCACCACGCTGTTGGACGGTCGAGATAAACTCACCTTCGAGCCACTCACGGTCAGTGATGACATCAGTAACGAGTTGGCCCTTTATTTGGGAGTTCGTAAAATCAGGATACTGAGTGGCGGAGTGATTACCCCAAATACAGAGATTTGTGACATCACTGCTATGAACTCCGGCCTTTGCTGCCAGCTGGCTCTTAGCACGGTTCTCGTCAAGTCGTGTCATGGCAAAGAATTGCTCTCTAGGAATTCCGGTCGCATTATTCATTGCGATTAGACAATTGGTGTTGCAAGGGTTTCCAACCACCAAAGTGCGAACACCAGAAGCTGCGTTAGCCGCTATCGCCTGCCCTTGACCGGTGAAAATCTTACCATTTATTCCAAGAAGGTCATTTCGTTCCATACCGGCTTTGCGGGGAACCGAACCAACCAAAAGAGCCCAATCAGTGCCGCAAAAACCCTCGGCAAGATCACAAGTCGGCACAATCTGGTTGAGAAGAGGGAACGCACAGTCATTAAGCTCCATCACAGTGCCCTCAAGCGCTCCCATGGCAGGCTCAATCTCGATCAGACGAAGATTAACCGGTTGATCCGGTCCGAACATCGAACCAGAGGCAATGCGAGTGAGAAGGGCGTAGCCGATTTGACCGGCGGCACCTGTAACCGAGACAGTAATTGGAGCTTTCATAGACACCCTTGCTTACTCTCACCCAGCCACTTGGTCAATGGATGTCGAGTGGAATTTTTCACAAAGGCCAAATGACAGGAATGAGAATAGATGCCACGATCCAAAGAATCACCGCCAGAGGAAATCCAGCTCGAAAGAAATCCCCAAATTTATAGCCGCCAGCACCATAAACGAAGGTGTTCGTTTGATAGCCGATTGGCGTTGCAAAACTAGCCGAGGAACCAAACATCACTGCAGCAATAAATGGTTTTGGATCCACCCCAAGCTGAATTCCAACAATAATCACCAGCGGAGTAAGTAAGGCTGCCACCGCATTGTTACTGACCATCTCAGTCAGAATTGCTGACAACAAGTAGATGAGCGAGATCAAAATATGGGGGTCCATTCCATGGGTGGTTTCAACAACCTTGATCGCTAAAAGGTCAGCGACACCCGAATATTGGAGCGCCTGCCCAAGTCCCAGCATCCCAATAATTAAAAATAACACCTTCCATTCGACCGATTGATAAGCCTCGGAAGGATCAATGCATCCTGTCAAAAGAACAAAGACAGCTGCACACAAAGCGACCTGGACAATCGGGATGGGTGGAATCAAATTAATTCCCGAAAGAAGGCCTAGAACCATGAAGGCCAAAATTGCAGCGATTGCAAAGGGCGCTTTTTTGGCGCGAATTGCGACCTCTTTTGGCTCACTCAGGTTTACAAAGTCTTTAAGTTCAAAAAGTTGCTGCATCCTTCGAGCCGGCCCTTGCACCAACAAGGTGTCACCAAAGGCCAACTTTACATCCTCAAAACGCTCCTGCAAATTACGGCCGCGCCGATGCACAGCCACGATAATCACGCCAAATCGCTGGCGAAAATTGAGCTCCTTAAGGCTTTTGCCTGCGAGGCTTGAATCCGGCCCAATAATCCCCTCCATCATCACTGCCGACTCAGTACGAACGTCCTCAAGGCCCAGCTGATCAGACGTATCTTGAGTAATACCATCCTTTTCGGACAAGCCCATCAAATCACCCAGCCGCCCCTTAATAATGATCTCGTCTCCCTCTTCGAATACCACCTCGTTCAAACTTTCTCGGACCCGGTTTCCATCGCGAACGACATCGATCACCCGCGCCTTTTTCATTTTCTTTAAAGACGACTCAAGAAAGCTCTGGCCGATCAACGGTGACTCTTGAGAGACAAAGGCTCGCGTTATAAATTCGCGAGCATCCTTACTATCAATTAGGGCCGCAAGGGTCACACGATCCGGAAGCAGCTTTTTTCCGATCGTCAGTAAATAGACAAAGGTTACCGCCACGAAAACAATCCCAAGAGGAGTGACATCGAAGAAGCCAAAAGCATAGTTTGGGTCATAGGAAGCGGCGATTCCCGACGCCACCAAATTAGTAGAGGTTCCGATGATTGTAATTGTTCCCCCAACAATTGCGGCATAGGAGAGCGGAATCAGATACTTGGAAGCAGCCCAGTCCTTACGGCGACAAATCCCTAGAACGATAGGAAGAAAAACCACTACCACCGGAGTATTATTCATAAATCCGGAAAGTCCCGCTACGATTACGATCATTATGACTAACATCCGTGTCGGACTAGTTCCGGCTGTCCGCTCAAACCAATGACCCAGAACCTCAATAACTCCCGTTCGCTCCAAAGCGGCACTCAGCACAAACATACAGGCTACCGTAATCGGCGCTGGATGAGCAAAAACTCTTAAAGCATCGGCGTTGAATCTCCGCAAGGCGTTCGTTAAAGCCTCTCCTTCCAGTCCCGGGGCAGGAGACGGAACCGCGATTGGAAGCACCCCAATTAAAACGCAAATGACCAGCGCACCTAATGCGACCACTTCAGGAGAGACCCACTCCTTAATAAAGCTTGTAAAAACAAGAAGGACTAAAACGCCAAGCGCAATCTGTTGCCAAGTTTCAACCATGGAGATGTGGGAAGATTGTGCCTCGCCATCTTCTTTCAGGAAACCTTAAATCACTTTTGTGTTAAATCCGCATCTCCCAGAGGCTTCTCCAGATCTTGGTCCGTATCATACGCGCCAGCATCGTGCCAATGGCGGATGCAACTTTCATCGAGCCTGTCTCGAATTATCACAGTCCCTTTGGCTTCAGGAAAAACCTGCCCAAGCCATTCTCCAGCTGAATAAAGCTTCTATGATCCCCGAACAAGCCGCACCCTACCCCGCACTTGTCTGGTTTTTAGCCCATCGTAAGAACCATCTTTTCATTGGGAATCCCGTTCGCCATTTTCAACACTTGGCTTCCCGGATGTCCGGAGATCATTCCAAACTTCGCAGCTGGAGAGCCTGGGCTTGTTTTCATTTGGCCGAAATTTCACTACCGAGGTCTGACTTCCCCCGTGATCAGCAACAAATTGATCAGGAACAGCTCCAAATTCCCGTTTTTAGGGATATCGAAAAAAAACTACCTTCTTGTGACTCATCAACCTTGTCTGTCGCTAAAGCTCTCGCTAAAAACTCGGCCGTCACGCGCCCATAGCTCAACTGGATAGA
>DIHU01000203.1 GCA_002420315.1 Akkermansiaceae bacterium UBA5688 | reverse complement strand
AGGACCGCCTTTCTTCGCGATGAACGTCAGCGTTTGGAGAGTCTTCCCAAGCCCCATATCATCGGCCAAGATTCCACCCATCTCAAACTCACTCAGTCGATACAACCATTTAACACCAGCCACTTGATACGGACGAAGAAAGTTGGGCAAATCCAAATCAACCTCGATTTCATCCTCAACCAACATCCCAAAATCGCGAGCACTTGTTTTAAGAAAGGCTGCCTGCTGCGCATTAATCTCAAAGATCCCGGGAGAATTTTGGAGCGCTTCGGAGTCGGTGAGCGTTTCATTCACCTCCTCAATGAATTCAGAATCAATGACCGCAATCTTCCCTTTCCCAAAAACATGCTCAGCCCTTCCCATGCGAAGCATCCGTTGCACTTGATCCGCCGGAAGCTCCTCGCCACCGACTCGATATTTGGTTTCCACCGAAAACCAGTCGCGACCACCATCCTGCCAATCCCAATCGGGACGGACTGCAACCACTTGCTTAGCAGCAGCCTGAAAACGTTCACCTTTTTCCACCGTCCATTGTCTAGGCAATTCGGCAAAGGCGTGAAATTTTAGAATCTCTTCGCGATCACGCAACGCCATCCGACCACCTTTTACCGGAGCTTCAAACCCCCAAGCTAAAAAGAAATTGATGACAGCCGTTTCCTTTGACAAACTCGTGAAAAAATCTCCGACAAATTTTGGCTCACCATTTTCACAGGAGCTTTTTACGCCGTCATAACGAAATTCTAACCGAGCCTCTAGGTGTCGCAACGAACCCTCAAGAAAAATTATAACCTGAGGCGTCCCCTCTTCTGGCAGAGTCCCCCACAAACAATCTGGAACCTCGAACCATTGTTCAAGCTCCGCCAGCATATAACGAGCTTCGGCCGCGCTGACTGGCATTCCTTTCGTGAGAACTGGATAAAGACGCGTCGGCAGCCCCGGAGCCACAGGTTGAAATTCAGAATCAGATAATTGCCACAAACCGAGATTCCCGGGCTTCGCCACGATGCGTTCGCCTTTCATACTAAGCTTCCGGCGCAAGGGTTTTGCCACAATTGAAGCCGACGTTTTCTTTCCGAAAAACACCTGAGAATGCCCAATCAAACCTTGAAGAAGCTGTCCAAATTCCGATTGATCAAGATTCACAATCCCCGGAGCTTCGATCGGGAACAACTCACGGAGAACCTGCCAAAGTTCCTCATCATGTCCTTCGATGTAAAAGGGACCTTCTGGGAGGGCGCTTAACAAAATTTCCTCACCATCAAGAACCGCCCCAAATCCCGTCATAAGTTGTCCACGCTGCCAAGAGGCTTCGACTTTTAACGGCAGCATGACTTGAAGAGAAAGCGGTCTACCTTCCTCTGATAACTTCGGCCAACGGTCCTCGATTGGAGTATCTAATGGTTCGACAGCTCCCGTCTGTGGATCAATCAACTCCAATCCAATCGCCATGATATGCGCACAAACGCGCCCATCGCGTCGCACCATCAGGCAGGTGCAGTGATTCTCCATGTGAGTTTTGGAGATCATCTCCATACTCACCTTTTTCATCTTCCCCCCAACCCGTGTCTCGCCCGAAAGGACTCCGTTTTGATACTCAGCCGACTTAACACCCCCTTGACGGTGAATTGCCCGAGCCTTCTTCATCTCGACGTGTCCACCCACATCCATCAGGAGATCACGGGTCAACTCAAGATGGCTCATAAAAAGCGAGTCAATGCTTAGTCGAGGTGCAGATGCGTCGGAACCGCGACCACTTCCATCCCGGCCGCACGTGCAGCACTGATTCCAGAACGAGCATCTTCGAACACGACACAGTCTTCGGGAGCTATTTCGATTCGTGAAGCAGCTTCCAAAAAGACATCCGGAGCCGGTTTTCCATTGGGCACCTCATCACTAGAAACCACCTCATCAAACCAATCAGATATCCCAAGAACCTGAAGCGTCTTTTCAACAACCTCCCGGGAGCTTCCACTCGCCACGGCCAAGGGGACCTTCCCCCGGTTTTCCTCTGCAATTTTTGCTACCGCAGGGATCAATTCGACGAGCGAAAGATTCTTGAGGTAGTGCCGCTTTTTAGACGACGCTACCTGATCTGCATCAAGATGAAGGCCCTGTTCACCATTAATAACTTCAACGATATCCCTAGTCGGACGTCCGCCCATTGCATAAAATACGTCCTCGGGAAAAACCCCGGGCTGCCCCTGGTCCTCAAGCGCCTTGCACCAAGCTTTGAAGTGCGCTGGCATCGAATCCACTAATGTCCCATCAAGATCAAAAATCAAGGCCTTGTAATCCGGCTTGGGAATTTTCAAATCATATTGAGTCATCGGTGGAAGCGAAATGAAGTAAAGTCACGCGACTGACAAGCAACAATCGCAACTGTTATCAAGGCAACAAAAATACGCCCCTTCTTACAGTAACAGCGTTTGATCCGAGTAGACTCCGGGAGCAATGATTTTCACTTCGCTAGAGTCATTTAGAATCCTCACTTCGCCCCTAATAACAACGCCTTCCGCAAACACCACAGGACCCGAAATCTCAAGGAGATCGGCTTCAAGTAACGATGGTTGCCCGAGATTTTCTAGGCTATCAACTAGCTTGTATTCTGACGAGAAATTGACAACTGGCGGCTCACCGTGACGAGAATCGACCAACTGAACCCGTCCGTCTTCACCCACTTGATACGCATCAGAACGCAGGATAAAAAGATCGCTTGTTCCCTTCACCGGAGCGAAGCGTGAACGCGGCACATTTACAGCGGCGGCTCCATTAAAGCATTCAATAGCTGACCCCATCGCCTGCTCTAGTTGAAAGATGGCCGCAGACGAGGAATCTCGCGGATCGACCGTCTTAGCATTTTGAATAACTGGCAATTCTAGAACCCCTCCAGAGGAAGACATGACTGTCTTTAGCTTTTCGAGATTCACCCAAATGTTGTTGGTATTAAAAAATTGGTGACGTTCAACATCCTGGAAGGTAGCGAGATCAGCGTCTGGACATTGCGCAACCTCGCGTAAAAGTAAGCGCCCATCTTCCTTGCGAGTTGCCAGATGCCCCCCCTTTTTGTCAGCCTCAGTCCGTCGAGTCACTTCCATCAAAAATGGGAGATCTCCCTTTGCAAAGTAGGATAGCAAGGTCGGATCGAGGACGGCTCCTAAATTATCACTATTTGAGATAAAAGCGTATTTTACTCCATCACCCAAAAGACGATCCAGCCAGCCGCTTCCTTCCAAGGTTGGATAGACATCTGCATGCCCTGGTGGACACCATTCCAATTCTGGATTATCGGAATGTCTAACCGGCTCAAGGGTTTCCCTAACCAATTTAGGAACCCAATTTTGGAGGAGCTCTAGTTCGGAAGGGTCACCGATTCCAGGCACCGCTTTAGTCAGGTAGCTTTGAGTATCATTGCTACTTGATTTACTATTCATCAGCAAGAAGCGCACCTGAGCACCTGTATCGGCACGGAGTGATAAAATCTGGCGCGCCATCAAATCGAGGAATGCGACCCCGGGACGAACTTCCAATAAACTCTTCACCTTCTCGAGCCCCATACTAGTTCCCAAGCCACCATTCAATTTAATCACCACGGTTTTTGCTAGCAAACTTGGATCAAAAGCGTCCGAATTCTCTAATTCCCCATAATCTAACACCGACTGGGCTGGAGAAATTTCACTTTCAGGTATTAATGCCGAGCGACCGCTGGCAATTAGGCGGCAAGCCCGAATAAAGGCTAAAATCGCGGAGTGCATCACTCCATTTTCTTCCATTTTTTGGCGAATTCGATCTTCTAGGGCACTCATAAGCGGCTTGCAGAAGTTGTCTTCGCAGAATCCAAAGGATCGTAAAAGCGATAAATTTATGAAATATGGCATAATTTCTGCTTACACCTTTACACCTGGGTGTTTTTTAGTAATTTGCGAGTACACCCATGGCAGAAGCCTCACTTCAGCAGTCGCTATCCCAGCAACAAAACTTTGCCCCACAAATGCGGCAAAGCCTGGAGATACTCCAAGCTAATACTCTCGAACTAGGCCAATTACTTCATCAGGCAATGGAGACTAACCCTGTCCTTGAAGACGTCACAGAACACGAATCGCTCGACGAAATCACAGACACCGAAATCGAAGATCCTGATAACTATGACGATTGGCAAGAATCTTACGACGATGACTTGCGTGATCTCTCCATCATGGAGCGTCGAAATCAGGGAATGGGACAAGACACCATTGAAGCTCGCGAGCACTTTTACAACTCGATCGTCTCCCCTTTGACCCTACAAGAGCATCTGACTGAACAGATTCGAGAAAGTGGACTTTCGGAAGAGCGCCAAGGGGACGCCAAAACCATTGTTGGAAACCTCACGGACCACGGCTATCTCGACGCGTCACTTCAAGATCTTGCAATCAAACTTCAAATCCCGCTTGAACGACTTGAGGATGCCCTTGCCACTATCCAAAACTTTGACCCTCCAGGAGTTGGGGCTGCTGACTTACGAGAATGCCTTCTTCTGCAACTCGATCACCTAGGGCTCGGATCCGGACTTGAAGCCGAAATTGTTGATGAACACCTTGATGAAGTTGCTCGCAACCACTTTCCCCAGCTGGCAAAAAAGCTTCACCTTTCTCTCGAAACCGTCATTGCAGCCATCAACCATATTCGCACACTGGACCCGTCCCCTGGATCACGTTTCCAAAATAATGGAAACCCCTATGTCCAACCGGACGTAGAAATTAAGCCAGAAGAGTTTGGCAACTGGACACCAAGCTTGACGGGGAGCTACCTCCCGCGGCTACGAATCAACGACGAATACAAAGACCTCCTTTCAGGCTCGGGCGACGACCGAAAAACCCGAAACTACCTTCGCAATCAAATTCGAGAAGGTAGAGCCGTCATTCGCGCGATTGACCAAAGGCAAGAAACAATACTCGCGATTGCACGTGAGATCGTCGACCGCCAAAAACCCTTTCTCGAAAAGGGCACCCGCCACCTCAAACCCATGACGATGAATGAAATCGCGGAGGTAATCGGCGTTCACCCGACGACCGTTTCACGAGCGGTCGCCGGAAAGTATATTGATACTCCCCACGGACTCATGGAGATGCGTAAATTCTTTGCAACTGGCTACCAAACTTCTGATGGAAAAGATGTTTCCAATGAAGGTGTTCGGGAGGCTTTACAAGCACTCATCACAAGCGAAGACAGCAGAAAGCCCCTCTCTGATTCCAAGCTCGAAAAGTTACTTAATGAGCAGGGAATTAAAGTCGCCCGTCGTACCGTCGCAAAGTATCGGGAACAACTGAGTATTTTACCATCACACTTGCGCAAGAAATACTAGCAGTCCGTGGACGCCGCGCTAACGTCATCCCATGACGAGCGAAGAGATCAGCAAGGCCCTTGGTAATGTTAAATACCCAGGATTTTCACGGGACATCATTTCATTTGGTCTAGTGAAAGCGTGTGAAATAGAAAACGATACCGCGGTAGTGAAAATACAGATCCAGACCAAGGATCCCAAAATACCACAAAAGATCTTCGAGGACTGTCACACCATTCTCGATTCACTTATGGGAGACCCCGCAAAGGTGCGGATTGAAATCGATGTTCAAAATCCAACTTCTTCCGGAGAAGTGTCCACCGGCACAAGCTCGCTCCCGGGAGTAAAAAGAATCATCGCTGTTGGCTCCGGTAAAGGCGGTGTTGGAAAATCGACCGTTTCAAGTAATCTAGCGATCGCGCTCTCAAAACAGGGACTCAAAGTTGGACTATTGGATTGTGACCTTTATGGCCCTTCAGTCCCCTTAATGCTGGGGGTCCCCCATCACCAACCGCAGGCCGATAGCGAGGATCGCATAATTCCTATTGAAGCCCATGGCCTAAAACTCATGTCGATGGGCTTCCTTCTTAGCGATGACTCCCCTGTGATTGTCCGAGGTCCACTGGCCAACCGATACACTCAGCAATTTCTTCAGCAGGTTGCTTGGGGCGAACTCGATATCCTCGTTCTAGATCTACCACCTGGGACGGGAGATATCCAACTCACTCTCGTTCAAACCGTCTCACTCGACGGCGCGATCATCGTCACAACACCCCAGGAAGTAGCCATGATCGACGCTCGCAAGGCCGCTTCGATGTTCGCCAAGGTCAACGTCCCCATTTTGGGTATCATCGAAAATATGTCCTATTTCGATTGTGATCAGGGCAAACGCTACCACCTATTCGGCGAAGGCGGAGCACAACGCGAGTGCGAGCGGATTAAGGTTCCTCTCCTCGGCCAAATTCCCCTCGAGCCAATCATTGGTAAACGCTGTGATGGAGGCGATCCAACCGCTCTCCTGAGCCCATCCGAATCCAAGGCATCGGCAGCATTTCATAATGTTGCACAGACTCTTCTTGATCACGTTTCTGCCTAGGAGCGAAAGAATGGGTTCTTTTATTGGCACACCTTAGCTTGTTCTGATAAATCCTTTTCCACCTTATGAAAAGACGTCAATTCACTCAAATGACTGGTGCTTCGATTTTTGCCATGACTGGCTCATCAAGCTGGGCACAAAAAGAAGCCGCAAAGGGCACTCCCTTCAAAGCTAAATTTGCACCTCACCCCGGACTCCTTTTCGGAGGCAAAGGCAAAAAGCTTAGCTATGTTGATCAGCTCAAATTAGCCTATGATCTCGGCTTCCGAGCTTGGGAAGATAACGGCCTAAAGGGCCAAAAGAACGAAACAATTGAAAAGATTGCCGAGTTCATGAAGGACAAAAAGATGGACCTTGGAGTCTGTGTCATAACCGGTGGATCCGGTGCTATGTTTAATAAACCAACTGATGAACAAAAGCAGAGAGTAAAGGCGGAACTCGAGCGAGGTATTGAGGTCGCTAAAATTACAGGACAAACAAACATGACGATGATCCCTGGGGCTCGTGACAAGTCAATGACCCGCGAGGAGCAAATCAAAGCCTCGGTCGACAACATGAAGCTTTGCTGCGATCTTGTTGAGGAACACGGGATAATCATGGCTCAAGAACCACTTTCCCACAATGTCAGCGGTGGTGAGCCCCTCATTCGTTCATTTGCTGATGGCCACCTGCTCTGCAAGCTTGTTGATCGACCTTCCTGTAAATTGCTCGCGGATTTCTACCATGAAGGGCAAATCGGCAATGGCGACAAACTCGTGGCAAATGCCGAAGCAGTTTGGGACCAAGTAAGCTATATTCAATATGGAGCGTCACCAGGCCGGAAGGAACCGGGCACAGGAAAACTAGACTACGTTGCAGTAACCAAGTTCCTTCGTAAAAAAGGTTTCACCGGAGTAATCGGCATGGAACACGGGGCCAGCAAAAAGGGCCAAGAAGGTCTCGAGGCACTTATGGCTGCCTATCGTAAGATCGACGCGTAAAAAAACCTTTCTAAGCAAGAACCGCCTCAGCCCAGGGTTGAGGCGGTTTTTTGTCATCTCGTCAAAAACTATTCGAAGGCATACTTTTTTCGGTAAGCCTCAAGCTTTTCCTTGGCCTCTTTTTCACTTTTAGTGAGGATCTCCAACTCCCCTTCAAGAGCGATAAATGCAGCCTTTGTTTCTTGAAGCTGCTTTTGGAGATCCTCGACCGGCACCTCCAGTTTTTCCACTTTCACCTTGGCGATCTCAGCCCTCAACTCCTTAAGTTCATCTTCAAGAGATTTTAATGCTGCCTCCTCTTCTTCGAGTTTTTTCATCTCGAGCGAATCCTCAACATCCTGACAAGCAACCATCGAGAGAAGAACCAAAACGAAAACTCCAGCTTTAAACATGTCTAGAAGAGTGCCCAATCGACTGGTCAAGTCAAACTCAACCCACCCTTTCCTCCTGATCGATTGACAAGCCCGCCTTACTTGCAAAACTCTCCAGATGACTTGGAACGAACAATTTAACGAACTCTTCAACCGCTGCCTCTCTGCCTACGAAAACGGCAATTCAGATTTCATGAGCTACTATACCCCAAAGGATCACGAATTTCTTGCTAGTATCGGCCATAAACCCCGCGAACTCTTTGATTTTGTCGAAGACCTGGCTGACGAAGGATTCCCAGCAAAATCAACAGCCCTGCTCGTAGCCGCGGTCCGGCGAGACTACTTTCTTGCTGTTCAAACTGGCAAGACCAGCCACAAGGAGATCTCCCGCGATGATGTCCCATCATTTGGTCAAGAATTTGACGGATTAGCTTATCTCCCACGAATAATTGCCAAAGCGGAGGCCAAACTTCGTGGAGAACTTGACCCCGACATGATGTTTGGATGTGGCGGAGATCGTAAATTTCTCCGCGAAAATGGAGGGATCCATCTCGCCGATTTTCTGCGACATGTATGGGCAGCTGCTGGCAACCCTTCAAAAGTTGCCGAGTTCGTGAAAAAATCAGTAATTAGCCCCCAGGTTGCTGCATCTTCTTAAGATCCTCCTCCTCGGATCTCAATCGCGCGATCACTAGATGTCCATCCGAGTTGAGATCATTCAACTTTTGAGCCTTGTCCCGATACATTTGGGAATACCCCAAGGCTTTTTCTCGTCGTTTATCACCGCGTGCAAGAGAGTAATCACGTTGCCACTGTGATGATCGCGACTTGAGATCTTGAATTTTAAGTAGACGCAAATTCATCGAGTTTTCGATATCTTCAACTTCGGTTTGGATATCTTTTAAACGCTTCGCGATAGCTTTCTGAGCAGCTTCGCTCTTGCGATCTGCCAAACCTTCTTTCCACTCCTTGTAGCGTTCCTCCCTTACTTTTGCGTTATCCCTTAATTTGGAACGGTGTGCTTCGGCTTCCTCCTCGCTCATTTGCAGCATCTCCCTGACTTCTTTCGGAATCTCACTGATAGGAACAGATTGAGGTCCTGAGGTCTGATAAATACGGATCTCAACCGGGTTTACCGACAAAACTCTTACCTCCTTAAAATCTTCTCCCTTGGTCGCCGAAAGATCGAGATTCTTCCCGACGACATCTTTCCTCACCTTTGCGCGATATTTCGCCTGATAGTCTTCAAATCCTAATTCACTGGCCTCCAAAGATGCTTTAACCTCGTCGATCAACGCCGTCACTTCCTCTAAGGTCTTTGTGACATTCGAAATGGATTCATTAATTTCTCCAGCCTTTTTGAAATCCCTCTCTGCTATCTTGAGCTCAGCAAGCTTAACCTTAGCAAGATCGATAAACTTACTGGTCGACTCTTTATCAAACGCAACACCATCAAGTTTCCTCTTCACGTCCTCGAGATCCACCTTCCTCTCGTCTTCAAGACAGCCAACAAAAAAGAAAGAACAAGCAAGCAAAACGAATGATCTGAATTGTGAATGTAATCTACATCTCATAATCCTCCTAACTTAAGCAATCAATCCCAGCGATCAAGAACCATCAGCAGCTGATTTTTTTCCTATTTCATGCAAAGAATCGACACTAGCAAACCCACCTGCCAAACTTCAGTCATGCGCGACTATCAAGGAGAGGAAATTTTGGTCATTTCACGTCAACTCTTTGACGAACTGGGAGCTTTTCAAGGAATCAAAACTGATGTCGATGGATACCTTGAGGCCATTCTTGATCCAGCAAACAACTTCTTCATGGATCGCGGCAAAGCCGAAGATGATCCGTCCTTCAAACAACTCATTCCTTACGCCTTGTTCCACCACAACGGGAAATATCTCCATTACACCCGTGGGAAAAGCGGTGGAGAGAGCCGTCTACACGCCCAAGGATCCGTTGGTGTCGGCGGTCATATTAACCCAGTCGACGAAAGAGCCGATCCACTTGGAAAAGCGACCTACCTAGCCGGTGTGGAGCGCGAAATCGACGAGGAACTCAATATCACAGGTGGTCACCAAAATACGATCGTTGGCCTTCTAAATGACGATATCAATGACGTCGGCAAAGTTCACCTAGGGGTCGTCCATATTTTCGACCTTGAATCAGAAGATGTGACATCGGCGGAAGACGCTCTCGCCAACCTAGCTTTTCAGTCTCCTGAGGACCTCAAAGGCAAACTCCACGGATCCCTCGAAACATGGTCAAGATTCTGTGTCGATGAACTAATCTAGTCAACGCAGCAGGGACACTTTTGCACCCAATGGTTCGGAGAAATTTCGACGAAAGGTAGTTCCTGCCCTATACTTTCGGGATACCGAGGATGATTTACTCGGTGGCCAAAGGCACAACCCTTAGGGGGATCAATTGGACTTGGAACATCGCCGTCTAGAACAACCCGCTCCCGCTCAGCTGTGGGGTCAGGAGTGGGAATGGCCGACAAAAGCGCTTTCGTGTAGGCATGCCGGGGATTGTGATAAATTTCATCAGCAGGTGCCAACTCCACGATCTTACCAAGATACATTACTGCGATCCGATCGCTCATGTGTTTAACTACCGCCAAGTCGTGGGCGATGAAAAGGTAGGACATCTCGAAGTCCCGTTGCAATTCGAGCAAGAGGTTCATCACCTGAGACTGAACAGAAACATCAAGAGCTGAAACAGGTTCATCTAGAACGAGGAGATCCGGATTGAGAGCCAAGGCCCGAGCAATCCCAATCCGCTGCCGCTGACCGCCAGAAAACTCAAAGGGAAATTTTCCTGCCGCATTTTCGGGCAAGCCAACACGATTCAAAAGTTCCGCCACTCTTTTCTGAATCGTTACACGACCACCCATTTTTTGGATCACAAGAGGCTCAGCAACCAATTCGCCCACCGCCATCCGAGCATCAAGAGATTCTGCCGGATCTTGGAAGACCATTTGAAAATCCTGACGCAGCGGTCGGATCGCCCCCTGGCCCATATGGGTAATATCGTGGCCTTTAAAAAAAACCTTCCCACTCGTGGGACTTAAAAGACGCACCACTGATTTCCCTAAAGTAGATTTCCCACACCCCGATTCACCTACCAGACCCAGGGTTTCCCCAGAATGGATAGCAAAACTCACTCCATCGACCGCTTTTACAGCACCGATTTGCTTCATCATCAATCCACCTCGAACCGGAAAATGCTGGCGGAGATTTTCTACCTGAAGGAGTTTGGGGGCATTATTGTTCATACCTGAAAACATTGGGGACAAGTTTCCACCCAGTGACCGGAGGTAATTTCGTGGTAGTCAGGACGCTGTCGGAGAATCGTAGCATCGCCACGTTCCATTCGCTGACAGAAACGACAGCCGGAAACAAAATCCTGAATCGAGGCGACCTGCCCGGGTATCGTATTAAGATGACTCTTTCGCTCGCTCTCGATCCGCGGAATCGAGCTAAGGAGCCCTTTTGTATAGGCATGTTGCGGGTTCGCAAAGAGTTCCACTACAGGAGCCCTCTCAACAATTCGCCCAGCATACATTACGACCACCTCATCACAGTTCTGGGCGATCACTCCAAGATCATGAGTGATCATCAAAACAGCCATCCCAAGCTTCTGCTGCATTGATCCGATCAGCTCTAAAATCTGAGCCTGCACGGTGACATCAAGAGCAGTTGTCGGCTCGTCGGCAATCAAAAGATCAGGTTCACATGCTAACGCTATGGCAATCATGACCCGTTGCCTCATTCCGCCCGAAAGTTGATGTGGATAATTAGAGATCCGCTCCTCTGGCGCCGGTATTCCCACCGCATCGAGTAATTCGACTGCCTTTTTCAAGGCTTCTCGTGATGACATTCTTTCGTGTAGCTTTAAAATCTCTATCAACTGTTTACCAATTCGATGAACTGGATTCAAAGCAGCCATGGGTTCTTGAAAAATGACTCCAATCTCCCCTCCACGTATTTTGCGCATCTGGGACCGATCCACTTTACGGAGGTCCTGCCCCTTAAAATTGATCTCACCTTCAAGGACATTTCCCGACGGTTTGGGAAGAAGATCAATTATAGACATTGCGGTAACAGTCTTGCCACAACCGGACTCACCGACCAAGCCGACGGTCTTTCCCTTCTCAACTGAAAACGAGATCCCATCAACAGCCCTGACCCAACCGGAATCGGTATCAAAGCTGGTGACCAGGCCATTTATTTCCAACAAGCTGCTCATTTCTTTCGATAGATTTCCACCACGTTCTCAACCTCAGGGAAAGTTCTGCCAGACCGGATAGCAGCTCGCGTATCCTCCTGCATTTCTTCATCAATCCAGAAGCTGTAATGTTCATAGGGATATGAAACTACCGGAGGACAAAATTTTACGGTTTCTGTATCTGGCCACCTCAGCCATCGCCAACAGGCCACGCGTTCAAAGTCCCGCTTCCAGCCTGGAACAAAGACACATTGTTCATGAACCTGGGCCTGAATCTTGTGAGCCAACTCTTTCTTTAGCTGATTTTCAGAAGTTTGACGGTACTCTTCTACCCACTTATCCATTTGAGGATCATTATAGGCAAACACATTATTCGTCTTGTCCTTAAGGTTCCCTTGTTCATCGTATGCATTTCGTGAGTGGAAATACTCGTAAAATGCAAAGTAGGGAGGCTGGACTGACCAGGCCACGGAGGTAAGCTCAAACTTTTTATCCATCGCTTCGGTGAAAACGATACTGGGATCTTTTCCATCAAGAATAAGATCAACACCCGAACTACGAGCTTCCGTCTTCAAAATAGACACGATATCTGTATAAGTCTTTATTGCATAGTGACTTAAATAAAACTCCAGTCTTGTCCCATCCGGTTTTTTCAAGATGCCATCACCGTCTTCTTCGGTGAATCCTGCTTTAGCAAAAAACTCGCGGGCTTTCTGGGGTGAAAATGGTCGCGGCTTAACATCAGGATTCACGAAGTCTCCGAAGCCATCCACAAAACCAGGTAGGCGATTGTAATCCCCCCAGAACTGGACCTTGATTACTTTGTCGTAGTTCAGGGCATGCGCTAACCCGAGGCGAACATTAACGTCCTTGAGCTTTTCCTTATCCAAGTTCATTTCCACCCCAAACTGTGGACGCGGGAAATCGTTGAACCACCAATGCCGTTCGATGTATCCATCGTAGACCTTATCTATCTCAGTCTTTTCATACCAAGCCTTGGGACTAGAGACCATAGCGATGTCCAATTGTCCAGCCCGGAACAGTTCGAAGCCCTTGGTAACGTCACGAATAACTCTCCAAACAATC
>DIHU01000169.1 GCA_002420315.1 Akkermansiaceae bacterium UBA5688 | reverse complement strand
GACCAACATCAGTCACCGGAGGCCTAAATTCTTAGATTGGATATTTACCAAAAATCAGTCGAGAAAGACTATTTTTCCAGGTTCACCCTTAGCAGCAGCCTCGGCTTGAGCCTGCTTTTCATGCTGTTCGGGTGAGCAAGAAGAATCGATTGGCGAGTCAGGCTTTTCTTCGTTTACCTCAACGAGACCCTTCTCAAGTAGAAATGCTTCCACTTCCTCGCCGCTGACATCAGGAAGCATCTCACCATTCACTTCAACACAAGGGCTTAGAGGTTGACCAGTTTTCTGTTCCATTTCCCAGCGGAAGGCTGGATTTTTAATGATATCTTTTTCATCAAATTCCAATTCATACTTTCGCATAATAGCCCGGACGCCTTCGCTCCAGCCGCAAAAAGTCTTCAAATAAGCCGTGATTTGAGTTTTTTGATCGCTCATGATGTGGATTATAACGAAGTCTCGGGTTCTTGCAACCACGCACCACCACCAGGAGTCTCAATTCGAACCCGATCCCCAGTTTTGATAACAATCTTCTGAGTCCCCTTTAACTCCTGCCAACGTCCGTCACGAAAGAGTAAATTACGTCCGGGAACACCGTTGGGGCGCGGAATACGCTCACGCCGCTGAGTGAGTAGCGACACTGTAGTTTCCTCCAAAAATTCGATCTCCCTTACTAGTCCATCGCCCCCCATCCACTCACCCGGCCCACCGGAACCACGACGGATACCGAACTCACGAACCCGCACAGGAAATCTCTCCTCAAGAATTTCTATATCAGTGATAGCCGTATTAGTCATGTGAACGTGACACCCACTCCTACCATGCCAACCCGGGCCAGCTCCAGCACCTCCTCCAATCGTTTCATAGAATCCAAAGCGTTCATTTCCAAAGAGAAAATTATTCATAGTCCCCTGGCCATGGGCCTGCAACCCTAGCGCTTCTAGAAGAACATCGACAACTCTTTGACTGGTTTCAACATTACCGCCAACCACCGCTGGACACGTTTTAGGATCGCGTGTGAGCGGTGGGTCTAGAATTCCTGATTCGGTCACGATCTCGACTTCATCAAGGAGCCCTTCATTCAGAGGAACATCTGTTCTCACCCAAAGTCTCAAGGCATATAAAACCGCACTCCTAACGATAGCCGGGGTAGCATTCAGGTTTCCTGGATGGACATCAGCCGAGCCCGAAAAATCGACCACCAGTTTTTCATTTTTCGATATCTTCACTCGGATTATCGAACCGTCATCCATTTTGTCTTCCGCGCTTGTCTCCCAAAATCCCTCTATGGCTCTCGCAAGAAGAATCGCGGATCGTTCATATACACCCCTCAGGTGAAAAGCCACAACCTCCATCGCAGACTGACCAGCAAGTTTCTTCAGCGCTTTCTCCCCATACCGATTAGCCACAACCTGCGCTTTTAAATCCGCCAAATTGTCAGCAGGTGATCGAGAATCCTTAAAAAAATCATCTCCGATGGATTCTATTGAAGTCGGAGGGATTACAATTCCTTCCTCAGCAAGACAGCTACCATCCGGAGGCATTGAACCCGGAGTCTTCCCCCCAATTTCGGCATGGTGAGCACGATTAGCAACAAATCCGAGCAACTGATTATCAACAAAGACTGGGCTAATCACAGTGACGTCAGGCAAGTGAGATCCTCCGTATGCGGGGTGATTCACAACTACTGTATCACCCTCCTCCCACGTTCGGTCGGCAGATACCTTTCTTACACAAAGCCCAAGCGCACCCAAATGAACGGGAATATGGGGCGCATTTACTATCAAACGGCCTTCAGCATCCAGAAGAGCACAAGAGTAATCGAGTCTCTCCTTGATATTGGTGGACAGAGCCGTCCTCCTTAACAACTCTCCCATTTCCTCAACCACGCCCTCAAAACGACGCCGGAAAAGTTCTGCTTCGACAACTGCGGGAGCTTTTCCTTCCGATTGATTCCGGCCTTCCCAGTCCAAGCGTATCGAACCACCTGTACCCCGAAAAACCCGCCACCCTTTTGCGAGCAGGAGAGTAGAAAATCCATCTTGCTCAAGAGTCAATTTCTCCACCAATTCTCCTCGCTCAAAATATTCGTAGTCCAAATCAGTCGCTCTACCTACCAATTCCAATCTTAAGGCGACCCACTCGATTTCACGATCAACTGGGCGAGCGTCTCCATACAGCTCACGATATCTCGTTTCAAAGGCCTCTCTAAGTTCTACTTCGGAAATACCCTGCCCTGCCTCAATTTCGATGCTAGAATCCTGTCCTTTTAACCTGAGCTCAAACAAACTCCGATGAATTCTCCGACCTTCTCTCAACTGGTCTAACTCCTCACCAATCGAATCATCTAATAATTTCAGAACCTGTTTTACTTTAATCTCTCTATCGGCAGCTTGATGTAATCCCCAGGCGCTTAGAAGACCCGCGTCAGCCGGAATAAGAATCTTCTTCATACCAAGTTCGCTCGCTAATGCACAGGCGTGTTGCGGACCGGCACCTCCAAAAGCTACGAGAGTATGATCTCGGCAATCATATCCATCTCGTGTTGAAACTTGCCGTAAAGCTTCGGCCATATGACCTATCGCTATCTTTCGAAGGCCGTCCAGCAGTTCCTCTCGATTAACTTCTTCCCCAATTTCCTGAATCAGTTCATCCAACCGCGCTTCGGCCGCAGTCCGATCCAACGGAATATCAGCACGCATTTCATCCATGAAACCCAAAAGTAAATTAACATCCGTCACCGTAAGCGGCCCCCCACATCCATAACAAGCTGGCCCCGGTGAACTTCCCGCACTTTCCGGACCTACTTGAAGTCCTCCATTTTTCCACTGACAAATTGATCCACCTCCGGCTGCAACGGTCTCAATTTTCACCGCTGGCGCCAGAACTTTCACCGGACCGATCTCCTGTTCGTAACGATACCCAGGCTCACCAGAAATCCGGGCCACGTCTGTGCTGGTCCCACCCATATCAAAAGTCAGAACCTGCTTCAAATCACAAGCTCGGGCTAGCGCCACCGCCCCAGCAATTCCACCTGCCGGACCGCTAAGCAAACTGTCCACAGGACGAAATGTTTCAGCAGATTTTAACTGGCCAGAACTTGTCATCAGAGAAAGCGGGACTCCAGGAAGAGCATTTTTAAGCGAGCTGAGAAATCCTTCCATTACAGGAGTCAGATAAGCATTAGCTACGGTAGTTTCCATCCTCGGCCACAGCCGAATCATGGGAGCAATTTCATGGGATACACTCACCTCAGCAAATCCTCTGTCGCGTAAGATTTCAGCAACCCGTTTTTCATGATAGGGAGCCACATCCGAATTAATCATTGCAACTGCTACAGCCTTTGTGTCTCCATGAGCCTCAAGGTCCGACTCATTGAGAGGTTCCAATTCACGACCTTTTCGATCAAGACGACCAGTCACCCCAATCACCCGCTTGGTCACTGGAACCGAAAGAGAAGGCGATAGCTCAAATAGATCGGGCCGACGTTGATCCCGAACTTCCAGCAAAGATTCAAAACCCTTCGATGTGTAAAGATCAACAGGGGTACCTTTCCCTTCCAATAAGGCATTTGTTCCTCGAGTCGTCGCAACCCGCAAATCGGCTCGGGGAAAATCAGACCCCGGCGCTGTACCGGTCAAAAGACGGGCTGCAACAACAGCAGCGTCTTCACCCGAGACTAATTCAATAATTTGACCTAAATGAAACTGACCTTCGACCTTAATCTTTCCTAGATTGGGCACCGATTCTGAAATAAGGACCCCGGCAACTGAAAATCCTTCAAGTCCTTGCTCATGATCAGAGAGGGGCCGATCACAACCTAACCACCCGTCCTCGATGGAGACTATCGATGTACGAAGCCCCCCCGAGGAAAGGACCTTGCACCGAATTTGTGACCCTGCCGGAGTTAATGCCCAACCGTCAGCAAATGTTCCACCCACATCGATCCGAATCTGCCAACTTACCATAATTCAGTTTTTCAAAAAAATAACGAAGAGAAATCAATCAATTTCCGAAAACTGCCGCGCGACAATTGTTAAAATTTCACGAACACCCGGACGGAATTCGCTCTCATAAAAGACAACGAGGGTCGTCGCTTCGCCATGAATCAAATCAACAGAAGCATCTTTTGAGATCAGATCTAAGCTAACGCCAAGGTCTTGTATCCCATCGCGTAAAACTCTTAAAGCAGCGCGCTCGTCCCGACCTAATAATTTTACACTCATTATCCCGGGGAGCTCTGATGCTTTTTTTAGAATCTCATCGCGGTTCAAATCTCTCCCGACTCCGAAAATTGCGCGTAAAATCAACTGACTTTCATCAACCGGTTGAATCAGCGGAACTGGATCTGCCGATAAGGGAACATCAGGCTCAGTCAGAAGCCGAGTTGTTGATTGCGCGAAGGGAGCAGGCATCGCAAGTGGGTCCGGCTTATCAATTTCAGGAGTTTGCGTGACAGGTTTGAGAACAGTCCCTGCTCTACTTGGGATCGCAAATCCTTCCATGGGTTCCATAAGGCGAATTGGAGAGGGCTCGCCATCCCCAAAAACACTATTAGGATTTGTTGAAGATGATGGTAGCGAGATCTTTCGGAGCCTCTGCTCCAGAAGAAGATCTAAAGGCATTTCGCTCATTTCTTCCTGCTGGAATGACGATGAGCTCTTCGGCTGCTTAGATGCTTGATTAATGGGGGTTGGCATCGGCCCAATCGGATCACCCTGCGTAGCTGTCAACGGGTCAGAGGGATTCGGTTTCATAGATAAGAAATGATGGTTTTCAGCCTTAGACAGTCAAACGTTTAAGCTTACGCTTCATTGATAACTTGGTTGCGGTCGGTAAACGGTCGACAAAAAGAACACCATTAAGGTGATCCGTTTCGTGTTGAATGGCGCGAGATAACAAGCCGTCAGTTTCCACGAGAATCTTACGGCCGTCGAGCAACTGGAGAGTTGCCTTAACCTGAGCCGGACGGCGAACCTCCGCATTGATCCCCTCGATACTGAGGCAGCCTTCGGTCGCCGACTCTTTTAAACTCCCAAACTCAAGTGATGGATTAATAAAAACCAATGGCATAAGGTCATCGAGAGAACTCTCCTCTCCGTCTACTTTTAAAAAGGTAATACATTCGGGATCATGGGACACATCAACCACAGCCATTTGAATATCGCGATTGACTTGAGGTGCAGCAAGTCCGACCCCTTGAGCCTGAACCATCGTCTCGATCAAATCTTCTCCAAATTGCTTAAGTTCGTCAGTCACCTCGGTGACCTTGCGGCATTTCTTACGGAGAACCGGATTGCCATATTGAGTAATTTCAAGAATCATAACTAAGGATTTTCGGAAGAAAAAGGAGCTTCTGTTGATTGAGGTCTTTCGACTAAGTAATAAATCTCTTTTTCGGAATAACCAGCGTCAATGGCAGCGCTATGAGCTCTTAGAATTGCCTCGAATGGGCACTCTCTGTCCACTCGAAGGGCAAGTTTCAAGCCAGCTCTTTCTTTAAGATTAGCGATAAGGTATTCCTTTAAGAGGCCCGGAACCACCGGCGTTCCATCAAGTTCAGCACTGCCATCTTTACCCAGCGACAAGGTCGACCTAGTTTGCTTGGTGGTAGTAACCTTCATCGAATGTGCCGATGGCAGCGAAACCTGAATTTCCGGCTTGAGTTTCTTTTTTTCGAAATCATCCGGATCCTTCATCGTCACGATGAAAAAAAACAAAAGTGTTACCAAAATATCGATCAAGGGAACGATCGAAACCGTGGGAGACTTTCGGGCTGTACGATTGAATTCCACTCGTGAAAATATTACGATTTATCGCGAAAAAAAACGTGTTGGTGACAGGCTGAAACCACTCGTCCTAGTAGCACTTCGAGCCGTGCCGAAAACAACTCGATTTTTCGGCTAAAAACACCCTGCGCGATTACAGCCGGGACAGTAATTGCAATTCCTACAATAGTCGTACTAAGCGCGGTCGCGATACCAGCGCGAATTCGCTCGTTATCCTCTAAATCAGAGAAGGCAGTGACCAATCCGCTCGCAGTCCCCAACAATCCAAGAAGCGGTGAAATCGTAATAATGACATCGAGAACCGACATCCCCGCATTCATTCGAACGATTTCTTCTCGAGCAGACGACTGCACAGCCTCCTGAACTTCTCCCTGAGTTTTCCCTGCATTACCGAGAGCGACCGAACAAAGGCGTGAAAGCGAGTTTTCCTCACGAGCGAATTCGTTTTGTAAATTGCCAAGCGTTCCTGCTTCGAGGTGCTCTTCGAACCGCTCGACTTCACGCCCCAATTCATCAGGGACAATTCGTGAACGCTTTAAGCTGATCGATTTCAGCAAGATAACGGTCAATCCAACTAAAGAACAAATCCCGAGGAGAATCATAAAAAATCCCCCCCCTCTAAAAAAATTCCAGGTTGTTTCGAGTGCTTCAGAAAACTCCATATTTTTTATTAATGATAATTGAAAGTGACTATGATCTCCAAGGGATCTCCTTCGAGTTCCTTCACAACGTCTTTTGGCATTTTCGGGATATTGATCCCACTCAGCGCTCGTAAGATCATTCCCCACTGGGTTCCTGATGCTCCTACCATAGCCATTTGCTTCTGCCGTGACACTTTGCCGGTTGTTTCCACGACAAAGTAAAGAGTCACATTACCAGGGGCTAGGAGGGAACGATTGCTGATATTTTCCATCTGCCAAGCCGTTTCGAGCTTTTTGAAAATTTGCCCTTGGTATCGACCAATCGCAGTATTGGTAACATCGAGCGAACCCTTTCCATTCGCGCTGATTACCCCGGCGATCCTAGTCTTTCGGGATCGCGGAGCAAAGCCACCGTTTTGTTCAGACGCTTGGCGTTGGTCCCTTGCAGGGCGCTCAGGCAAAGTTTCTTCAATCTTCTCAGCTTCCGGCTCGACTGGTTCCTTCTTCCAATCATCACCCACTTCCTCCTCTAGTAATGCCAGGGCCTCTTTGATTGAGGTCAATTCATCCTTTGGGTTTGGAGGAGTTGCCTCCTTAACTAGCTCTTCTGCTTCGTCTTTCAGGAGCGGTTTAGCGTCGACTGTCATTTTGGCGGCCTCTTGATTTATATCCTCATTCCCTTTTCCGACATCAAGCGAATCCTTAACATCAACATTGTCACCCACTACATCTCCCTCAGCAAAGTCAGAGTCGAAAGTTTTCGGGTCGTATTTGGCTTCTTCATTTCCAGAAAGAGCCGCCCTACCATCCTGACCTGCAACCGCCTCTTGATCACTAGTGGCGGTCGTATCACGCTCGCCGATCAAATCTGTTTCCTGAGGGGGGGCTTCTGACTCCTGACCTTCATTGGTCTGCACAAAAGCTTGGGGGGACTCTTTTTCCTCAGAGTCTTCTGGTTGCTCAGGCTCTATTGGAAGAATCGATACCCCGGCAGGCTCCTCATAAATCATCTGCATTTTGATTAGATCAGGCCTCGGCTCAGGCTTCCTTTCTTCATGATCGATTCGAGCTGAAAACAAATTCGAGGCCATGAGAATAACAAAGATGAAAAATAAGCCGATATGCGCCCATGCCGCTATAAGCAGAGCAAAGACGAGATCGCGTCGATATATCAGACCATTCATCAGGACCCTGACAGTGTCGCTTGAAGAGAACAAAAAAACAACCCCTTAGCCCACGAGGAGATACGCTCCAACCAGTTGGCCAAAGAAAAACTCGAGATTAGGTCCCCTCTTTTCATCGGAGGAATAATCTACGCACCCCACATCTAAGGATTCCCGAACCCCATTTATCCCCCTACCGGATAGAATCCTTAGACTGAGAACACCAAAATCGATTTCATGAACCTATCCCACAATACTCCCATTTTCATCCTAGAGAGTCCCTTCCATCAAACCTACCCTTTCCTATAGAAAATCCCACTACGTCTTGAAGTCCCTAGATTGAAACACCATCCAACCCAAAATAAAAAGACTGATACATAAGCCCATCAAAATTGAGTAACTTTCGACAATTCGTTCCCAAGGAATATTTTCCTGAAGGACATAAATCCAGTTCGCCATCCGAAAGGTAATAAAGACGTCTTTATGGTTTGCCAGAAATGGAATGTTCTGCAAAACGAAATCGATAAAGAAAACGCTCAAGGCCATTACAGAGGCAGCAGCTGGCTTAATCTTTAGGCAGGAAAAAAAGAAGCCTAGCGAAGTTACGACACACATACTTAAACCCATGAAGCAGGCTCCGGTAAAAAGCCGCTGAAACGCTTCATCGCGATCTGGATAGACAGCCAGAATATACATTTCGGGATTCCAGACGAACAGTCCACCATCACCTCCCATCGCCAACAGAGCCATGCCATATCCAGTCAGTCCCACAAAGATCACAAAAGTCACAGTATAAATAAGGACCGCGCAATATTTAAGAACCAAAATTCGCAACCGAGACACTGGCCTCGATAGAACCATCCTCATATTTCCATCCTCTGTTTCTTTAGCAACAATGTCTCCAGCAACCAACGCGAAATAAATTGAGCCCAGCAAAAACATACTGAATCCCATAATCCAGTAGGTCGCTGTCAGCGATGATGATAGAAGCTCAACCGGGATGAAATTTCGTTTGGCCAAATCTTCAAATTGTTCACGGCCAACATAGATCCACAAGGAAAGGAGCAAGGCTTCGAAAATTAAAAATACAACATATCCTATGTAGGTCCGCTTGCGGGCAAAGAGCTTTTTAAGCTCCCCTTGTAATTGTCGAAGAAACATCATGGCTTGCTCAGACTACTATGTTCCAAATAGACATCTTCTAACGACCGTCTGACCGGGGTCACTTCGCTAACCTCGGCGCCCCGTTCAATCAGGGAGCGAACCACGTCGGGAATTTCAGTTCCCTCAGGAAAAACCCACCGATCTTCGCCCATCCTTTCTCCCCTAAAATCTTCCGCTACACTCCCAAGAATTTCAGGTGGCTTCGCTTCCAACTTCACCCCTGGCCGATCGTCACGCAGCTCATCCACCGCACCCTCATAGACCAATTCCCCAGCCCGAATAATTGCAACCCGGTCACACATCTGCTCTACCTCTGACAAAAGGTGCGAATTGAAAAGAACAGTCATCCCCCGCTCCTCTCGAAGCCCCAAAATAAAATCTCGAAACCACTTAATCCCTTCGGGATCCAATCCATCGGTCGGCTCGTCCAATAAAAGAATTTCAGGCTCAGGTAGCAGAGCCTGCGCAAGAGCTAAGCGCTGTCTCATCCCATGGCTATAAGCTCCAACCTTTGAATGAATACGGTCGGTCAAGTCCACCCGTTCAACAACCTCCGTCGCCGCTGCCTTGTCAAAACGCCCGCTCAAACCCACTAACACCTTAAGATTATCCCAACCACTCATGTAATCATAGAATGCTGGAGCCTCAAAAATTGAACCCACCTTACAGAGTGCTTCTTGCGGTTTTTTACGGACCGAAATACCATCAATAAAAACCTCTCCACTCCCTGCAGCCACCATACTAAGAATAATTCCAAGCGTGGTGCTTTTTCCGGCGCCATTGTGACCCAAAAGACCATAAATTTTACCCCGATCGACCTCAAAAGAAATCCCGCTCAAGGCATCCTTTCCTGCAAATTTTTTAGTGAGATTTTGAACCTTCAGCATCACTCAGTTTCCACATCAAAGTCCAAATCCTTCCCTGCCGACAAATCAAGAAAAAGGAAATTCGTGCCATTTTCATCCCCATGATATGCCTCTTTGTCATGGATTAAGGGAATCTTTGAACTCCCCCGCGACATTCCCATCATCACCACCTTAGTCCGTTTCAGACCACTGGCACGGTGATTCCAAAAGTAACTCGAACCTGTCTTCTGATAATCCGCGTGGTCAGACGGACATTGAAAAACCTCAGGCCCATCAACATAGGGACTCAGAACTTCTTCCAGAACGTTGTTCCCGCCAGAATAGGACTTCCGCCCCATCTTGATCCTCGGGAAAAAGTTGCCGTTTTCACTAAGATAGCTTTCAAGAGCAGTGCCCAAACCTCGCAGACGTGTAATGCATTTCGCCGACTCAGCCGTAGACCTCATGCCCGTAAAAATGGGTATCCCAACACCTGCCAGGGCAACCATGATTCCAATCACCACTACGAGTTCTGTCACCGTGAAACCACGCCTCATAATCCTACCTTTGGCTTGGCAAAGCCCTGAACAATTTCCCCAACCGCATCCATAAAGGGCAGCAGCGACATCTTAATATCCGCAGAAGCTCCCTGGTAGTAGGAACTAAATCCCTTGCTAATCACAACTTTTAAAATCTCAGGGTCCTCCTCTTTCAAGCGAGCAAGGGCCTCAGCACCTTTTCCGTCCTTCATATCCTGAACTGACCTCTCCACCATTTTTTGACGCTCTTCGGAAGGCATTTCATCAAATGACTTCATGAGTCTCTCCATATTTTCGTTGAAAATCAAATTCACAAAATGGATTTTTTCCTCCTTGGAAAACCGAAAAAACATGTCGATTACATCCCCCTTTTCGTCGAGCTCTTTTCTCTGCCTCAAATCAAGTCGATTGAGCGTCCCGGCAATTTCATCAATACGTTCAATACGCTGCTCACTTCGCGATTCCGAATGGCTTGTGATTTCTCCGACGGACCAATTTTCAAACTCGGCCTGTCTAATCATACCTGACACCTTTGCTGGAGTCGCTTTTCTCGAACCACTCCAACTTGTTACCCCCCACACTACAGCCCAGATTAAGCCCAGCAGAATGGTGCCCCGAAGAAGATTTCCCGAATTCATCTAACGGAGGTTAACTCCATTCTCCAAGGGCGCAAACGATCATCAGAGATCGCTATTTCCGAAAAGCGGACCTGAGCTCTGAGAAGCTGGTCACTCTTAACGAGAGCACTCCTACTCCATAAATAGTTGCCCCAAAACCCACCAATATTGCTGTCGAAATCGCTTTCGCCCATGGCCCTGCATCAATCCAGCCAGCCATCAGCGCTTTCGCTCCCAACAATCCGAGAGCCATTACAAGGCTAGCAATCACCATTCCACGAAGCCGGCGCCAATTCTCTGCCTTTAAAACCACAAATCCCCGCAAACCAATCCAAAGTAAAACCACATTTACCCAAGCGGCGATTGAAGTCGCAATTGCGATCCCGACATGCCCAAAAAAGGGGAAAAGTAACAAGCTGAATACAATATTAACAATTACCGAAATTCCAGCCATCCACATCGGTGACTTGGTATTCTCACGAGCAAAGTATCCCGGCTGCAGCACTTTAATGAGCACATAACCTGGTAATCCTATTGCGAAAGCCCCGAGCGCTCGACCAGTTTGGAATGAATCCGAAGAGGTAAATGTCCCCCTCTCAAAAATGACTGAAATAATTTCTTGCGGAATGACCATCAACGCAATCGCCGCTGGCACAGTCACAATCATAGCCATCTCCAGCCCACTCACCATTGTTGCACACGCTTCGCCTTCCTTGTCGCTATGAAGCAATCTCGTAATTTCTGGTAAAAGCACCATCCCAAAAGCAATTCCGATCATCCCAAGCGGCAGTTGGTAGATTCGGTCCGCGTAGTAAATGTAAGAAATCGCTCCCTGTTGGAACGAAGCGACTATCCCTCCGACCAGCAAATTAATCTGCTGGATTCCAGCAGCGATCACACCGGGCCCCATAAGAACCAAAAGCCTCTTAAATCCAGAATCAAAAACTGGCTTCTTTAAAACCACTGGCAAACCAGCTCGTATACAGACCCACCAGAGGACACCCAACTGCAAAAATCCTGCGAGCGCTACGCAACAAGCTAACGCGACTCCTCGCCACTCCACAAACTGAACCACCCCCAACAAGCCACAAAGAAAAACCAAGTTAAGGATAACGGGTGAAAAAGCCGGCGCTGCAAACTTTTTTAAGGTCGTCAATACTCCGCTAAGATGTGCCACCAGTGCCATACAAAGAAGATAAACAAAGGTGATTTGTGATAGCTTTACCGTCAGATCATAAGCACCTGGATCATTATTATAGATCGCCAGTTCTCCGTCTCCCGAAGCCATTCCCTTGAAAACCGCATAATCATGATCCGGAGGAAGGGGGATCCGCAGAAGCCCCCCTTCATTTACGAGCCAGTCTCCATTTTTAAATATCTGATCCCGAGCAGTTTCTATCTTTAGCCTCTTATCCTCGTCGGTATCAGTATCCTTAAACTCGATCTCTCCGTTTCTCTTGAAGCTCTCTGTAATGATCGACGCTAGTTCAACTTCTTTGCCCTCCGCTTTCACCTCTCCACCGAAAACCTCACCAAGGACATCAAAGAAAGCAGGATTACCACGTTTAACTACGCTTAGTTTTTCAAAACTGGCCTCACCTTCTTTCGTCTGTAGAAAAACCGCTTTAGCACCCCGCAAAGGAATTCGAAACTCTATTGCCTTACGACCGAGCTTTTCTTCAGCCTTAGGCAAAAACCCGGGCACTACCACAAGCATAATCGCCGCCATCAGTGGAATCGCCAAAAGAGTTAGCAACCCAAGACTTCCTAACAAAATAGTGAAGGCATTATTGGCAAACTGCATTGCCGAGTTACACCCGTTCATCGTAACCCTTTTCCCGAACAAAGGGATGAAAGCCGCATTAAAGGCACCTTCGCCAAAAATCCGGCGAAACATGTTCGGAAAACGAAAGGCTGCGAAAAAAGCATCCGCTACCATCCCGGTCCCCAAGAACCGTGCAATCAAGATGTCACGCATCACGCCCAAGATCCGGCTCATCAGAGTGAACCCGGAGATTGTCATCAAAGAGCGAAGCATGCGG
>DIHU01000191.1:15196-23873 GCA_002420315.1 Akkermansiaceae bacterium UBA5688 | reverse complement strand
TGATGGCAAAGGATCACCGAAACTCGCCCCCGTCACATCTGTCCCGGGCGATTCTGAGCCCACCGAACCAGCGATAGTGGTGTGAGGCTGAAATCCCCCAGCCAATTCCGGACTTCGATTCAATGATTCATCATCAGAGGAATTATCCTCATACCTTACCTGATCCACTTGCGCGAAAGAACTGTCCAAAAGGGTAATTGTATCACCACTATTATTTAAACTCGGACCACCAGAAAAAGTCGTAACTCCGTTGAGCGTCGCTGCCGGATTCCCTCCGCCAAAAACTACAATAGCCTCATTACCGTTGATCATTGTCCCGGCAGGAAATTCAAAAAAATTACCGCTCAGGTCTGTAATCTGATAGCCGCCAATGTTTACTGATTCATTACCAGTATTGACGATTTCCACGAATTCATCCTGGCTAGTATTTGCCTCACCATCCTGATTAACATCGTTTCCTGGCGAGGGATCGTAAAGGAGTTCATTGATGACTAGCTGAGCTGAGGCATTCAGTGTCAGCGATAAGGCGGCTAAGGGAAAAATAAGGCTTTTCATAGGTACAATAGAACATCTAGGAACCGTCACAAATTCCTAGCAGGTTCTACGCCCGTTTCGCCAATATCGCAAATTCAGTAATTGGAGTTGGAAATATAATCTGCCTAAACCTCAGCAGAATCCACGTCATCACGGAGGTTCTTGATAATGAACCCCTGACGGTCTGGCGTATTTTTGCCCATATAAAAGGTTAACATTTCTTTAAGACCTCTGCCTTCCTCCATCTGAACCGGATCCAGCCGCATGTCTTTGCCAATCATGAACTTAAATTCGTCAGGCGAAATCTCACCCAAGCCCTTGAATCGGGTGATCTCGGGATTTCGACCCAATTCCTTCATTGCAGCTTCTCGCTCGTCGTCATCGTAGCAATAAATTGTCTTCTTTTTATTCCTCACGCGGAAAAGCGGGGTCTGTAGGATGAAAAGGTGTCCTTCACGGATTAGTTCCGGAAAAAACTGGAGAAAGAAAGTCAGTAGGAGCAAACGAATATGCATTCCATCGACATCGGCATCGGTCGCGATCACAACCCGATTAAATCTCAGCGATTCGATATCATCCTCGATTCCGAGAGCAGCCTGGAGCAAAGCGAACTCTTCATTTTCATAGACCACCTTCTTGGTTAGCCCAAAGGTATTGAGCGGTTTTCCTCGCAGAGAAAATACGGCCTGCGACTCCACGTCGCGACACTTCGTGATTGATCCGCTGGCCGAATCTCCCTCAGTCAAGAACACTGTGGTGTCCGCACGACGCTTATGCTTGGTATTATAGTGAGCACGGCAATCGCGGAGTTTCTTGTTGTGAACCTTGGTTTGGCGTGCTCGCTCACGAGCTAATTTCTTCACTCCACTGAGCTCCTTCCGCTCTTTCTCAGCAGCGAGAATACGCTTCTGAATCGCATCGGCTGCTGCCGGAGTTTTATGAAGGTAGTTATCTAGTTCCTCCTTCAGAAAATTCCCGATAAAGGTCCGCACTGTTTCGCCTTCCGGCGCAATCGTAGCCGATCCCAGCTTCGTCTTTGTTTGACTCTCAAAAACCGGTTCTTCAATCCGCACTGAAATCGCTCCCGTAATTCCGGCACGAATGTCGGAGGGATCATAACTTTTCTTATAAAATTCGCGGATTACTTTTACCAGTGCCTCTCGAAACGCCGCGAGGTGAGTCCCGCCCTGCGTCGTATTCTGGCCATTGACAAAGGAATAATAGTCCTCACTTCCGCCCTGGCTATGGGTGAAGGCCACGTCGATGTCCTTGCCTGTCAAATGAATCGGTTCATAAAGCGGAGCTTCATCCATTTCTTCTTTTAGAAGATCCAAAAGCCCATTTCTTGATCGAAATTTCTTTCCATTGAAGATCAGCGCCAGACCCGGATTTAGGTAGCAATAATAGCGACACATTTTCTCCACGAAGGGATCACGGAACTTTGTTCGCTTGGGGAAAACTGTCCGATCAACTTCAAAGGCCAAGCGGGTTCCGCCGACTGATTCATCGGGCACCGGTCGCTTCATCTCCTCAACCACTTCTCCTTTTGAGAACTCAATCGCCTTTGTCTTGCCCTCACGCCAAGCCTGAATTTCGAAGAATTCGCTCAGCGCATTCACTGCCTTAATACCCACACCATTTAAGCCCACCGATTTTTTAAAGGCCTCGCTATCATACTTTGCACCTGTATTAATTTTGGCAGCGCAGTCCATTAGTTTACCAAGGGGAATTCCTCGTCCATAATCCCTCACTTCGACTCGACTCTCCTCATCAATTTCAATCGTAATCTCTTTGCCGTGGCCCATCACGAACTCGTCAACCGAGTTGTCGAGCGCCTCCTTTAGCAAGATGTAAATCCCATCGTCCGCCGAAGATCCATCTCCCAGCTTCCCGATATACATTCCCGGACGCAACCGAATATGCTCCCTCCAATCGAGGCTTTTAATATCATCTTCAGTATAACTCACGGCAGCGGCCATGGGCTGAGAATATTTAACTTTTCCAAAGCATCAAGAATTCTCTCCCCCCTTAATCCGATTCCACTCCCAGCCACCAAAACTCCGGCTGCTTCTGGCGAAGAAAAAAGGCTCAAACTCCTGAATTAAAAACGCTCATCAGAGCCAAAATCAGGCCTCCCTAAAAAAAATCGATGCCATGAAGCCAGAAGCTTCATGACACTGATTTTCTAAGTTCGCTACGACTTCGAATCCTTTTTGCTATCCTTCTTGGAAGCTTTTTTAGCTACCTTCTTGGCTGCTTTCTTAGCCACTTTCTGGACGGTGGATTTCTTTTTTGTCGTGACCTTTTCGACATCGGCAACCTTAGGAGGTGGTGGTGGGATTTCATCGTCATCACTTCCCCCATGGCTTAGAATAAATTGGAGGTCATCGACACCCAAGTTACTCGCAAATCCTTCGTCGCCCAAGATGTTAGTGACCAAAGCGGTCTTTTGGTGTTGCAGGATCCGGATCTTCTCTTCCACCGAATCACGGGTGAGGAGACGATATGCGATAACCTTATTCTTCTGGCCAATTCGGTGAGTTCGGTCGATCGCCTGATTCTCCACCGCCGGATTCCACCATGGATCGTATAGGATCACGTAAGACGCGGAAGTCAGATTCAAACCTGCGCCACCCGCTTTTAGCGAGAGAAGGAACACTGAAGCATCTTTGGTAGTCTGAAATTTCTCGATCTCCCCTTTGCGGTCCTTGGTCTGTCCAGTGAGATAGTTGAAGGGACGACTCTCAACCTCAAGACGCATCTTGATAATATCTAGCATCGACACAAACTGTGAAAAGACGAGAACCTTGTGTCCCTCTTCGCGAAGCTGATCCAATAGATAAAAAAGAGCATTCATCTTCGCGCTTTCCTCTTTGAGCCATTTCGGATCAATCAGACCCGGGTGACAACAAATCTGACGAAGGCGCATCAGACCTTGAAGAATCGCGAAACTGTTTTTCTTCACCGCCTCATCGGAATCGAGACCAAGCAAAGCCTGTTGAATCCGCTTCAACTCCACCTTGTAGAGCTCTTCTTGGATTCCCTCCATTCCTGCAAAGACTTCTTCTTCCGTCCTTGGCGGAAGATCTTTGGCCACTTGACCTTTGGTCCGGCGTAGAAGGAATGGACGCAAGCGCGCAGCAAGGCGATTTTGGCTACTTGGATCCTTGCGCTTATCGAACCGACGCTTGAAATAAGCACGGGTCCCGAGAACTCCGGGCATTGCGAAAGCCATCAGTGACCACATATCCATGAGGCGATTCTCAATAGGAGTACCAGTCAGGACTAGGCGATTTTCGGCATCCAATTCACGGGCGCATTTGGCCGCCTTAGAATCTGGATTTTTAATCTGTTGTCCTTCATCAAGAATAACGGTCAACCAGCGAACCTTATTCAATTGGTCTCCACAGACGCGCAGTTGGGCATAGTTGAGGACAAGGATATCAAGCACGTTGTTCACCTCATCGAGGTCCAAATCGTCGCGGGTTCGCAGAATTTTCAACGTGAGTTCCGGAGCAAATTTCCCAGCCTCAGTTGCCCAAACATCAAGAACAGACTTTGGACAAACCACAAGGGCTGGACCGATCTTAGTTTTAGCATCTTTGGTTTCCTCGATGTATTTCCGCAGCCAGAGAATGTAAGTGATACTCTGAATCGTCTTACCAAGGCCCATGTCATCAGCAAGGATTCCTCCAAAACCATTCGTCGCGAGGTAAGCAAGGAACTGGTAACCCTCGACTTGATAAGGGCGCAAGTTTGCGTTGAGTGAATCAGGAACATCAGGCTTGATATCAATCTTAATATCGCGAGCACGGTCCTTAATTCGCTTCCACGCCTTTGGATCAAAGACTTCTGCAGCTTTAGGATCGGCCAATTGCATTGCATGCATTCGGTGGGTCTCGCCAGAGAGATCGAAAGGATCGAGTCCAAGACGAGTCACGGCATCGCGCTGTTCAGGATCAAGCTTGATCTCAAGTCGCATCCACGAGCCATCATCCATGCGAACATAACCACCACGGGCTGCAACAAGTTGACGGATCTGAGCCTTAGAAAGATTGACGCCCTCTACATCAATAACCACGCGAAGATCGAACCAATCAATCTCCTGGTTCACGACCTCGAAGCGGATCGCTGCAGTAACCGGGTCACTGAGAATTGTCTTCAGCTTAGCCTCGATATCGAGCTCCACTGATTCCGGCATTGCTTCAATCCATTCAGCAAATTTTTCCGGAAACTGCTTGGTGATGCGTCCTTTGAACGCTTCCAGCTTCTCATCATAAGTTAGGCCCATTTTGAGAAGAATCTCTGGGATCGGGTATAGCTTCTCACGTGCAAAGCGGAGAAGCGCCTTCCCTTTGACTGGCTCCTGTTTGATAAGATCCCAACCAGCTTTGATTAGTTTCTCCTCACGGCGTCCTTTCGCTTCAAGAGCTTTGACGTCGATGACCAAGTGCTCGGTTTCGGCAGCTGTCAGACCCTGCTCAACCCACATCTTCAGGTGAGGAAAGAGGTCTAAATCAGTCACTCGCCGCTTCATAGAAGGCGGCAAACTTGACCCGATCTTACGAAGGAATTCAACTCCCTCGAGGGAGTCGATAACCAGCTTAGGAATCGAGTAGCGAGGCATGATCTCGGTATCCTCCAACCATCGTGGAGGGCCGGGGAAAACGGTCTCGTCGGACTGATAAAGTTCAGTTCGACCCGGAAGCAAACGGACTGAGTGAGACACCTTTTCATCACTTTGAGTCACTAACTGCAGAGCAAATGAGTTCGAATCCATGGGATCGTCATCGCAGAGCCAACTCAGAGGCTCGTCGACTACCTGAAACGGTCTTTCGTCAAGGTTCACCATGTAGCCCTTCAACTCCTTTTGGTGAAAGAGAAGATTCATGAAGCAGCAAGCTTCTTCATTCTCCAGATCGAGGTAGAGCTCACCCGTTTTTTCGCTGTAGCGTAAAAAATGCTCCCAAAGAATTTGGCTTGCGGCATCCATTCGCAAAGCTGAGGCATCAAACAACTTCAGGATACGTTCGATCTCTCCCTTCTCCCGCAGAGACACCCACTCTTCTTCGTATTCCTCCCGCGCCTCAACGCGGGCTTCGTTTATCGTAGAAACCAGGCGAAACTCAATTTTGTGCGGGATTTCTTGTGGTGGACGTTCGTTGACACTTTCGATTCTGTCATACCAAGCCGCAACTTCCCTCTCCTGCTCCCAATCACGCATCCGACGCTGAACATCTTCCAAGTCGGTGATCGCGTCCATGAAGTCAGGATAGCGGAGATTTTTCTTATCGAAGGCATAGCCCAAATAGTTCCAGAACTCTAAAATATCGCCCGGAGGAACCGGCCAGAGCTCCAAAGGCTCGTAACTCGCGATCTCCCAGCGAGGATTCAAACGAACCATATCATGGTCATGGATCTCTCCCTCGATGACATATCTTCGATAGCGCTTCTCAACCCGAAAAATAAAATCTGCCTCCTTATCATCGAGCTCGCGATCAAGCTTCTCTTCAATAAGATCGACGATCGGCGTATCATCAAATTCATTGGGAGACTCTGGGAGATCTTCCCCTCGGTGAAGGCGCTCAAGCATAGCCGCAAACATCACGGCTCCTGATGTTTCCTCGTCCTCGGTAGAGCAACTACCAAACCAACGATTACCCTGGAGTCTCAGCGTGGTACGATGCACCCCCCCGTTGTCCTCAACCCGCCCCTGGATAAAGAGGTGGTTTCCAAAAATTTGTGTCACCGCGCCTTCTTCCTGAAGATGCTCCCCGCGCTTACGGGCAGCCTCAGGGAAACTATTGAGAAAATTCAATGTTGCCCGGTCCGGGTTGAGTGCAGTCATGTTACTAGCCATTATTATTTCTTTAGTGCGTGAAAGAAAACCGCAGCCAAGCAACTCAAAGAGGCTGCTAGCAACGGCCAGGTCTTGAGACTAAACCCAAGTAGTAAAAATAAGCAACAGAAAGCGTCATTGAATTCTTCTAAGAAACACGCGGCACCTGAAAGAACCTTGATTTTATCGCTGTTAGAAGCAGCACCCTTCAGCGTTTTGCCTTATCAAATAACTTCCCGCAACACCCTGATCGCCAGTTCGTGGCTGATTGCGCTCGCAGTTGGCCTACTTGTCGGGCGCAAAAGCGTAGTATCTACAGACGTCGCGAATGCGAATGGAATCTCACTCCCAGCCAAGTCTCTCTACGATTCCCGCTCGCTCGATTCCCCTTCCTATATTGCTGAAGCTAAAAAAATAGAACGAAGAAAGATCACCGGAGGTTCCATATCTACCGCAAACGAGGAAGCCCTCAATCAAACTATGATCGAGCTCTCCGATGTTCTTAATGTGGGGAATCGCATCGAACGCACCCGCCAGATGATCGCATTTATTGATCGCATCGATAACAGCGAGATAGCCGACATTGTCCAAAATTTCAGCGAAGCCGGATGGGTTGACTATAATCGGAGTGAGTTTTCGATGCTGATCTCCGCTTGGATGGACCGAGATCCTTTCACTGCGATCGCCCTTCTCGATGAAAACGAAACCGACGGTTGGACTCGAAAAACCGCAATCTCAGCTTGGGCAGCCGATAGTCCCGAGGAGGCAGCGAATGCCATTAAAGGCCTTAAAGACAGGGGCGAAGTCAATGACTGGGTGATCGGCCTAATAGAAGGAATGGCACGAAATGATCCTGAAGGAGCACTTCTAGCACTCAAAGATATCGAAGACAGCAAAACCAGGAACCAAGCCATCCGCGAAATTCTTCCCGAGGTGGTGATCCGAGGTGCCGAATTTGCCGGTAAATGGATCGAGCAAATCCGGGACCCAAACATCCAGCGGGACAGCGCAAAACGCCTTGCCAGCTCGCTAGCCCGCCGAGATCCAGAATCTGCTTCGGATTGGATCCGTAATATGACCACAGTCACCACTCGGCGCGAGGCAGCTGAAGTTGTCTCAGAAATATATGCTCAGCAGAATCTCGATGCCGCCAAATTATGGGCCGAAAGCCTTCCAAAAGACACCATGACGGAGGCAGCCGAAGGAGTTGCCAAATACCTTGCCCGCAAAGATCCGGTGGAAGCTGCAATTTGGCTTCGTGGTCTAGGTAACGATCCCGACCTCGATGGTGCCCGTATTCGTTTCTTGCAAGAAACAGGCAAGCAAGACCCGCAAACTGCCCTTGAAAACGTCTCAACTCTTTCGCGACCCAAAGACCAAGAGCGCTACTACCGTGACATTTTAAACCGCTGGCACAAAACCGACGGAAACGCAGCCATTGCGTGGGCTACCCAAAACTCGGATTTCCTTCCAGCGAAGGCCCTCAAGGGAATTCTCCCTAAACCCAAAAAGAAGAAAAAATAAAAAAAGATGGCCATGACGGACACCCTTTCCGTTTTGAATCTCAAAGTCCGGCAGACTGCTGAGACGGATTAGCAGCCACATCGGCCACCGCCACCTTCGCCACCACAGCAACCTCCCCCGCTTGCTTGAGCAATATCCTCAGGAGTTGGAACTCGACCCAATTCCAAAGTCATCCCCACCATCCGGCTCACGCTCGACTGCAGAGCATCAAGAGTTTCCTGAGCTTGCATAAAGTCAGAAGCGATAGGGTTATTCAAGAGCTCGGTGCGGGCACCTTCGAACTCAGCGATCTCGCTATCTGACAACTGAAGGCCTGATTGCTGTTTCTGATTCAGAGCCTGCCCACTTTCGTGAACGGATTGGTAACTCAAACGGGCCTCGTCATCGCCAAGGAACTTTTCCACCTTTTGAAAAACTTCACGATAATAAGAATCATTTGCAATAGTTTCGCAAAGATCGCGAGTTTTGCCCATAACTGCTGAATTATCCTCTAAAAGGTTCATAGGTTGGACATACGCTTCAACACTGCTTGCCGCAACCGCTGATTTATTCTTTATTTAGGAACTGACAATCAAACGGATTCGAAAAAAAAGCATGAAGACCGCCGTTTGCACGTTAACCTCACCATCCTATGACTTCAAAAAACGGAATTTTTGCCGCGGCCTGGGCCATCAGCTGCGGAGCTGCCTTTCTCGTTGGACGAGGATCTGCAGACTCACCGCAAACTGTTGACACCTCTGATTCTAAATCAAATTCTGCCGCCTCTGGGTCCAGGATTGT
>DIHU01000191.1:0-14893 GCA_002420315.1 Akkermansiaceae bacterium UBA5688 | reverse complement strand
CTCTGGGTCCAGGATTGTTTCTCGTAGGGGAAAAATTTCGAACCCTTCTGCAGCTGCCGACCGAATCGCTTCAACAACGACCGGAAGCTCAAACAAGGAGCAGATTGAGCTGGTTCGTGGAGAAGCCAAAGCTCTCAAAAACATGTCAGACCCGATTGCTCGGGCCGAAGAATTTCTCGAATTTATTAAAAATCTCTCGCCCGACCAATACCTCGACGCTGTCGATGCTTACCGTGAGGGAGGGATCGAAAACGAGCAATTCGGCGAATACCGCATGCTTCTGTCCGCTTGGGCTCAGGTGGATCCACTTCAAGCCCTCAGCTATGCCAAAGAAAAGACCGGAACCAATTTTGCTCGCCAGACCATTCTTTCCGCTTGGGCCAAAAACGATACCGAAGGAGCGGTAGCATGGGCTCGCGACAACTTTGATAGCGATGCAAAAGGTGCCGATGCAAACCCTTGGATTGTTGGAGTGATCGAAGGCATTTCCTCGATCGACCTAGTTCGCGCTACTGAGTTACTCGAAGAACTCCCCTTCTCTCGCGGACGCGGTCAGGCACTTGATTCAGTCTTTGCCGAAGTCACTAGCGGAGGCCCCGAAAACGCCAAACAATGGATTGCGAGCCTCAGTGATGCAAAACTCAAATCGGGAGCCGCCAGCCGTCTCGCTGGACAGCTCGCTAGAAACGACCCGCGCGCCGCTGCCGAATGGGCTTCCTCGATGGGATCGGAAATTCTGAAATCCTCCGCGGGAGAAATCATCCAAGAGTGGGCTGACGACGATCTTACCGCCGCCCGGACCTGGATCGAGAGCCAGTCCGAGGAAATTGTGGCATCCGCAGGCCCTGCTCTTGTTCGTGAAATAATCCAGAATGAAGACATATTGGCAGCCTCCGACTGGCTCGCCGACTACGAAGGGAACCCTGCCTTTGACGAAAGCGTCCGCTCCCTCGTTTGGAATTCCATGGGCGAGGAACCAGCCTTTGCTGCCGACTGGATCATGAGACTCTCTAGCGAAGGCGATCAGCGCAACACGTTCCACCGGATGATTGGAAAATGGATGAGCAAGGATGAAGCTGAAGTCGTTGACTACACAAATAATAACCCGGTGCCGGAAGGAGTTAAACAACGGGTTGAAATGACCCTCAAAAGAAGTCAAAACCAAAAATAATTTTAACAATGAAGGCCTCACACAAAATCACCATCCTACTGACCACGGCGTTGCTTCTTGCCTCATGCAAGCCCGAGATTGTCAACGTCAAACCCGACGAGCCGACCAACCCCCAAAAGCACGAAACAATCACTCTTGGTGGTGGCTGCTATTGGTGCGTGGAGGCAGTATTCCAGCAACTTGACGGAGTAATATCAGCCACTTCTGGATTCATGGGAGGCCATATCCCCAATCCAACCTCCGAAGAAGTTTATTCACTAACGTCCGGACATATCGAAGTTGTTCAAGTTGTCTTTGATCCGCAAATAATTTCTGCTCCGGAAATTCTGAAATGGTTCTGGAAGGCGCATGACCCAACAGACCCTCGGGGACAAGGGGTTGATAAGGGACCAATTTATATGAGCTATATCTTCACTCATTCGCCAAAGCAGCGCGAACTCGCAGAAACCTCCAAAAAGGAGGCCCAAACAAACTTCGACGCACCTATCGTCACCACAATCCAAGACGCCGAAGAATTCTACGCTGCAAAGGAGGAGCATCAAGATTACTACTTTCGCATGAAGGGAGAAAACCCCTACTGCCCGCAACAAATCACACCCAAGCTGAAAAAACTGGGACTCGATTACTAGTAATCCCAATTTTAGTATCGGGGAATCATTCTCACTTGGCGTCGACCTTGGCAAGGTCCTTCAACTCGGTAGCTTCGATCAAGTCTCTTAGCACGTGCAGACCTTCCCGTTTCACGGGATCGATCCCATTGGGCCATTTAAAGGTCTCCTCCAGATCCGCAATCTCATCGGTTGCGCGCCTAATGTAATCGTCAACCTCTTCCTTAGGATCAAATAGAGGAAGCTTACCGGCATTAACGTCATCCAGGGTGAGATGGAAAATTTTGAGTTCCTTTTCGTCCCTTTTCTTTATTGCTACGAAATATTTGGTGCGCTCTTTAACCCGCAGCGAACGAAGACTCTCCTCCTTTTTCAACTCAGCCAACCGGTCACTTAGATTAAGTGAAACTGAGTTTTCTTTAAGTGCCTTCTTAGCCCTTAGGATGTCAGCGGTGAGGTGCTTGTAGTACGGCTCGACATCCACACGTTCACGACTTTTTTGAATAAGCTTAGAAACAAAAAGCTCATTGCGTTGAAGTGGTGTGAAGTCCGGGTTTCGCCGAATAATGTCGTGTGGGAGAGCGTGCTTCTTGAAGCCTTCTCCTTTTTCAAAAGAATCGCTAAGACCCGGCAAAATCAGATCTGGAATCACTCCCTTGATTTGAACAGAGCTTCCAGAAACCCGATAATATTTCTGGAAAGTCAGCTTCAACCATCCCGCGCTTTCACGATCTGCGAGAATCGGCATATATTCAGAGATATCCATCATCTTCTGGACGGTTCCTTTCCCGTATGTTGAGGAAGCGCCAACGATCACCGCTCGATTATAATCCTGAAGTGCGCCCGCTAAAATCTCGGTCGCTGATGCGCTGTTTCGATTAACTAAAACTATCAATGGTCCGTCATAAAAAGGTTTGCGGTGGAGAGAATTTAGCGCGCGGATCTGCCCGCTCTTTGAACGAACCTGCACCACCGGACCACGTCCCGTGAAGAATCCAGTAAGACGCTGAACCTCTGGTAACGACCCCCCCGTATTATTCCGTAAATCGAGAACAAGCCCATCGACCTGTTCTTTCTGAAGCCGCCCCAACAAAAGCTCGACGTCAACTGAAACACGATTGCCCGAATTCTCAAAATCAAAATAGAAAGATGGGATTGTCAAGACAGCTAGACGCCGTGACTTTTGGTCTTGTCGATAGTCGTAGATTCGGGCGGTTGCGAGTTCGTCTTTCATCGTCACGACTCCCCGTGGAATAGCAATTTCGGCGACCTCATCTTTTCCATTCGCTTCACGTCTTACACGTAGGCCAACCAGCGCATCCTTTTCTCCCAAAATATCCTCAATAACTCTATCAAGTGATTTAAAAAGAACACTCTTCCAATTGCCATCATTCTCTGCCGAAACCGCGATGATTCGATCGCCTAATTTCAGCTCCCCTTGACGATCGGCCGGACCACCGTTCACGATCCCTTTAATTTCGATCTCACCGTTGTCATTGCTATGAAGTCTCGCCCCAATTCCTACTAACTCATTACTGACATCAATTTTGAACTGAGCCATTTCATTCGAACTGAAGTATTCACTATGCGGGTCGTAAGCCTTCGTTACCGCCGAGAAAAAGTAGTTCGCGATATCTTCTTGTTCAATCCCTTCGATCGACTTAAGCAATCGGTCAAACTTGAGGTCGACCGTTTTCTTGATTGATGGCTTTCTTCGAAAAGGATCTGGCTTCCCCCCTTCAATCGCTCGAGCCTTGAGGCGGGCACGTCGAATAGTTTCAGAAAGCAATAGGTTTTCTAAATTATCACTCCAAACTTTTCGAAGTTCTAAATCATCGACCGGCCAAGCAATCTCACTTCGATCATCGATTACAACTCTCTTTTCTTTGAAGGTAAATTCTTTACTCGCGAGAAGATCTTTCACGTAAGCCACCCGGGCCATCACACGCCCCCGGTAAATTTCATGGATATTATTCGCCACCGGCATGATGGATTTATTACTGATTCGGTCATGAAGAACACGCTCATAGCGGCGCTTCATCTCGGTCACTTCACGCTCTAAAAAGTAGATCTTGTTTCCATCAAGCGAATCCAAATATCGCTCTAGAAATCGACGACTTAGATCCTCATTAAATGCAAGGCGGGCATAGTGACCATTTTGAAGCATCCGTGCTAACTCCCGCCCCACGAGCTCAAAATCAGCACCATGGATTGGAGCCGGGAAAAAAATCCCAGTAGCAAATATGACAGCGGTCGCAAGCTTACGAAAAATCAACATGGGGAAAGAACTGTAGGAACCTTGATCTGGAAAGATAACCCGACTGCAACGCGGGAGAGCGGAGTCAGCGGGTCGGATTATGCCATATCTTACAGTGACATTTTATCATCATACGGTCAGTGTTTAGAAAATCTTTAACTTATGTTTGAACAACTCCCTTCAGCCTTCCAACACGAGGGCCACCTTTCTCGACGACTTTTTCTGACCTACGCTGCTTCGCTCTCGACAATCCCCTTGCTTGGCCAAAACAGCAGCGCCCCAAAAAAAGTCAGTTTTTCATCTAATCCGTTTTCCATGGGAGTTGCCTCGGGCGATCCCGATCACAAAAGCGTCATTCTTTGGACCCGCCTTGGACCCAAACCACTCGAGCCCGGTGCTGGAATGCCGGACCATCCTGTTGAAGTTCGCTGGGAAGTCGCGACTGACGACTCTTTTAAAAAAATCGTCACTTCCGGCAAAACTACCGCGACTGTTTCGCTCGGATTTTCAGTGCATATTGAGGCTAAGGGCCTCAAGCCCGATCACTGGTTCTACTACCGTTTTCAGTCCGGCGATGCCACCAGCGCGACCGGCCGGACACGCACCATGCCAACCCCGGATGCCAACCCCGGATGCCAACCCCGAAAAACTTCGCTTTGCCGTCACCTCCTGCCAACATTGGGAGCAAGGTCTCTTCACTGCTTACCAGCAAATGAAGCTAGACCAGCCAGACCTTGTCTTTCATCTCGGCGATTACATTTACGAATACGCCGCTGGCAAAGGAGGCAATGTCCGCCGCCACCTTGGCCCCGAAATCGAAACTCTCGAGCAATACCGACTGCGTTACAGCCAATATCGAACCGACCCCGATCTTCAAGCCATGCACGCGAACTGCCCCTGGTTCCTCACCTGGGATGATCACGAAGTGGACAATAACTACGCTAACGAAATCTCCGAACAACAGGGCATCACCCCTGCTCAACTTCTCCTTCGGCGCGCCAACGCCTATCAAGCTTACTATGAAATGATGCCGCTCCGAGCATCTTCTCTCCCGAAGGGACCAAACATGCAGCTTTACCGAAAAGGCAACTTTGGAAAGCTCGCCGAACTCTTTGTCCTCGACACCCGGCAATACCGAAGTAACCAACCGAATAACGATGGTCGAGGACCGCTCAATGAAGACTCGCTCAACCCCCGCAACACCCTCCTCGGTGAAGAACAGCGAAAGTGGCTTTTTAAATCAATGAAATCCTCAACGTCCACCTGGAATATCCTAGCTCAACAGGTTATGATGGCCTTGGTCGACCGAAATACGAAGGGCGACACAGCCTCCTATTCGATGGATCAATGGCCAGGATACGCCGCCGAACGTCAAAAACTTCTGGAGCACATTCGCGATCACAAAATATCCAACGCCGTTATTCTCACTGGCGACATTCATTCGAACTGGGCCAACGAATTGCGCATTGATGATCTCAAAGCAGATCTGCCCACGGTCGCAACTGAGTTCGTAACGACCTCGCTTTCCAGCGGGGGCAATGGCTCGTCGCAATCTTACGATCTAAGTGATCGCAATCCCTGTAATAAGTTCCACAATCGCGAACGTGGCTATATTATGTGCGACCTCACCAAAAAGACTTACACCGCCGACTACAAAGTAATCAACGAATTCAGAAAACCCGGAGGCATCACAAGCTCCCGCGCCAAATTCGTCGTCGAAGCCGGCAAGCCCATCATTCATAAAGCATGAGGACGCTGAGATAGACTTCGACCGCCGACCGTAGTCCGCCCGATACGTTATGGTTCTTAGCTCAATCGGCCTCGAGGATACCCAGCCATAGATCGTTCAATTTCAGGACGAAAAGCAACACCGCCGCGGCATGCTCAATACTCTCCGCTCATGGAAAAAGAATGATCGTCAAGGCTTCGCGAAGTGGCAAAAGCCCGGAGCACCCAAGTGACCGACCCAAGGAGCTTAAGAAAAACTAAATTTTTTTGACGGAAAATTCGCTCATTTTCCCGCAAATGCAGGCTTGACGGTTCCCTGCCTCCCCCCTAATTTCCCGCTCCCGTCGAATCCCGAGGGCTATTTATCATGGAAAAACATATTCGTGGCGTTAATGTCAAAAGTGAAGAAAGTGTTGATCGTGCACTTAAGCGCTTGAAAACCAAGCTCGACACCGAGGGCATTCTCGAGGAAATGCGTCGTCGTCGTTCCCATGAGAGCACAATCGACCGTGCCATTCGCAAAGCCCGCACTGCTCCAAAGCGCAACAAGGTCCGCTGGAGATTCCAAAGTGAGTCCCAGGTCGCTACAGCTGAGGCTGCTAAAGCTGCACGGAGTGCCGAATAAGATTTTCCCACCCGAAAACCAGCTTCAACCAATTGTCGCCTCGCAGGATTTTTCCTACGAGGCGCTTTCTTAGTTAGTCAGAGGAAGCTAATCTATTACAACAAACTGAAAAACACCACTTGCAGAGCAAGTTTGGTGCATTAAGATCTCCCCGTAATGAATGCAACAATTAGACTCGGCATAGTGTGTGCCTTCGGAGCAATAGCCCCGGTAGCATTAGCTGCCCCGGCTGATGCTGAAGACGTCGCTGCATCGACCATCGAAGGATACACCGTATCTTTCAGCGGTGGTGGATGAAGCGCTGCTAAAAAGGCCCGTGTGGCCTTGGGAAAAATGAAAGGAGTTGAAAAAGTAATGCTCTCCGGCATGACCGCTTTCGTGAAGACTAAGAGTGAGGATGTGAAATTCACTCGCGTAAGCGTAGGAAAAGCCCTGAAAGCTGGTGGCCTCAAACTCGAGCGTGTAACGCAAAGAAAAATCGCTGCACCAAAGGAAGCCTATGCGATCGCCGTCACTGGTGGCACATGAGCGCAAACCAATGAGAGATTGCGTGCCGATCTCGAAAAGTTGGAAGAAGTAAGTGCTGCCTTCGTTAACGCTGGTTCTATCACACTTCTTATGGCTACTGCCGGTTCTTATGATGAGGGGAAAATTGGTGAGATGACCAAAAAACGGAAATCTGTCATCAAGAAAGCAACCAAGTTAGCTAGTAGTCCTCTCTAGTTCTCGTCACTCGAAAAAATATTTAACTGAAAAGCCCGAGCCGTCTGAGACAGCTCGGGTTTTTCATTATTTAGACATCTATCTAACATTTTTTCATATTTCTCGGTTTCCATCCTACCAACCGCAACTATGATCCCACCGATATGAGCATCAAAGTTGGCGATCATGCCCCTGATTTCTCCCTCGTCGGACTCGGCGAAGGTGGTCCCGAAGTTGTCACTCTCTCCAAAATAACTGGTGAGCAGAACATCTTAATCCTTTTTGTCCCCATGGCCTTCACCGGTGTCTGCACACAAGAGTTTTGTGACATCTCCGCTGGTCTTGGAGCTTACTCTGATCTGAACTGCAAAGTTCTCGGAATCTCCGGCGACAATCCATTTGCCCAAGCAGCATGGGCTGAAAAGGAAGGCATCAGTCTCCAGCTTCTATCAGACTACGATCATAAAGCTACGGAAGCCTATGGTATCACCTATGATCAATTTCTACCCGAGAAGAACCTCATCATGGGAGGAGTTCCTAAACGCTCCGCTTTCCTCATCGATAAATCAGGTGTCGTCCAATACGCCCAAGTCAACGACAGCCCTGGCGACCTCCCTGATTTCGAAGCGATCAAAGCCAGACTCGGCGAGCTTTCCTAATTCACTTTCCAAAACCTTGACCCGCCCTCCCTATCCGGAGCGGCGGGCTTTTTTTACCCCAAAAATTAACTTACCTCGGCCAACTCGACTCCAAAGAAATCACGCATCACTTCTCGATAAGTTTTCTTTTTAAAATCGGGAAGCCACCCTGACTCAAATTCACTGGGCCGAATCCACTTTGCCGCGCGAAACTCACGGGGTTCCTGCATTAAATTGACCTCGGTCACCCGTTCATTTAGCTGGCAAAGAAAATACGTTTGCTCCTGCCCCACAAAATCCACCTTGTGGGAAAGCTTATTTTTCTGTGCTTCAGGGGGATAATCATATCGATAAACTCCCTTCGAACGCTCGACTCTGTAATCTTTTGGCTCCAGTCCGATCTCTTCTTCCACCTCCCTCACAATTGCTGCTTCAAGCGATTCGCCCTCGTTAACTCCTCCCTGTGGAAATTGCCAAGCACCTGGGTTACGCAATCTTTCACAGACAAGAAGATAACCATCCTTGTTGATCATCAAAGCCGCAACGTTCGATCGATATTTACCCATACCGAGAGAGTAATGAAACGAAGGACAATTTCAATCCGTAGCCATCTTGAAATTCAGACTTTGACGTCTGAATAGGATCAAACAATATTTGTAGACAAATGAAACTTATCCCATTCCTGCTCGCCTATCTATTTTCAGCCCTCTTAGTGTCCGCTCAAACGACTTCTTCCCCCGGTGGACAACAGAACTCGACTAACCAACAACAAGGGCAGAATGAACAAGATGAAAAGGATAAGGAGAAGCTTGAAGGCGTTAACGACGACGAAAACCGAAAGCGCCGCTGGGAATGCAGCCTTCCCGGGGGCGAATATTCAGTAAATCTTGGCGCAATCACCTCGGTAAGCAAACATTCCTACGTTCTTGACGGCACCCTGCTCGTAACCGAGGCAACCGTAGACACTACTGGCACAGCACTTGCCCGCTTCTACTACATTGAACCTATTACAAAAGACACCACCTTTAATGCTCTCGCCCGAATTCAAAAACGTGCCGAAGAACTTCGCAATCGTGGACAATCCAGAACCGGAACCAAGGCCGATGAAATGGCGCAGAAAAGCTACCCGACGACAACACATGCTCGCACCATCGAGTTTCGCATCATGAACGAAGTTGAACTCAATGCTCTTTACAGATCTCTTTATCAGGCCTGGACCAGTGGAAAAGGACGCACCTTTCGCATCCAATAAAACTAAAAATACTATTACCTAAATTGAAATATTACCACTTGCAGATTCGTCTCATCCGCTCATCTTATTACGAATTATGAAAAAAATCAATTCCACCCTCTTTGCCGCGGCTCTCATGCTCTCCCCAGCAACTACTTCAGCCCAATCAGACACTGCCGACAACGAAAAGAAGGAGGCTAAAAAGGCCGATCAAGAAGTCGTAGTAGAGGCAAACGATCAGATGCAGTTCAACAAGAAAGCTTTTGAAATCAAAGCTGGCGATACGATTAAGCTGACCCTCAAACACGTTGGTAAACTTCCCAAAATAGCAATGGGCCATAATCTCGTCATCCTTCAAAAGGGAACTAACCTAGCGGGTTGGGCAAGCAAGGCCATGACTGCTGCCGCAACTAACTACATTCCAGTCGACGAGGCCTCTAAGAAAGCTGTTATTGCCAAAACTAAGGTTCTTGGCGGCGGCGAGACCGACTCGGTCACTTTCAACATTAAAGAAGCTGGTGAGTATCAATATCTTTGCAGCTTTCCTGGACACTTCGCTTTGATGCAGGGTAAAATTACTGTTAAGTAATTTGCAAATTAAACGCTATCTTCCAGAACGCGGTGCTCTCCGGAGGCCGCGTTTTCTAGTGCCTTCCCTCAAAAGCCCTCGAAAGCGTCAACTCATCTGCAAACTCTAATCCCCCTCCTGCAGGAAGACCTTGGGCGAGACGAGTCACCCGGCACCCCGTAATTTCAAGCACCTCATACAAATAATTTGCCGTAGCTTCACCTTCAACATCAGAACTAGTTGCCAAAATGACTTCGGTTTCCGGGTTTTCACGAATCCGCCGGACCAGTCCTCCAATACGAAGATCTTCGGGACGTATATCGTCTAGAGGCGAAAGCTTTCCACCTAGGCAATGATAGAGTCCCCGAAAAACTCCCGATCGCTCAATCGGCAAAACGTCAGTAGGTTGCTCCACTACACAAATTATCTGAGTATCTCTTCCATGCTCACTACAAGCGGCACAACCTGATTGTCCGATAAAAAAACCACAAATATCACAAGCCTTCACACTCTCGTGACAATCCTTGAGAGCACTTGAGAGATCCAGCGGCGTCGCCTTAGGATTTTGTAAAAGATACACCGCGATTCGTTCGGCGCTTCTGGGTCCAATGCCAGGCAAACGCTTCAACTCTCCCACCAAAGAGCGGACTTCAGAAGGATACTCAACCTTGGCCATCTGCGCGACTCGAATGTTGTTTAGTCATATGCTCCCCTTCCTTAAGGCGAATTACATTTTGGGCATCCTCTCCCTGCCGACCTTCACATGGCATTCTATGAGTCTGAGCATAGACCGTAGCGGAGAACCAAGACCATATAACGGCTAGAATCACCCCGAATGGTTTCCAAAAATAACCCCAAACGGCAAAGACCGGAACTAGTGTGAAACTCAAAAGCAATACCGAAGCTCCCAGAATCGCTCTTCGCACGCTTCCTGGTGTCCCCAGAATTGCGGCAATCAAACCAAAGGAGGCAACGGCAGTGAGAACAATTCCAATCTTTCCTGGCAGCCCCATCTCGCCTCGAAGTTCCAGACCATTGGTGGCCCAAAGGCCTCTTGCCCATTCATTTAAGCCATCAAATGCGCCCATGACCTCAGTCGCAGTCCCCAAAAAGAGGGATACAAAGCTAAAAGTAATCAACGGAACTGGAAGATGTCCGGTCGGCTTTTCTGTCTCGCGCGTCAAGGTAGGTGCGGAATAGCAGAGAAAAGACGATCATAAAAGGGTTTTGAACCTCTGATTTCAAGCGGTTCGACTGGGACTCAGAAACTCAAAAGGTCTTCCAAGTCAAAAAACCTACTTCAAATCATCCTTCTCTTTAAAAAAGCTAAAAGCTCTTACTCCTCGATCACCCGGTAGAATGACCGTCCCTCTGGTGCAGCGATGGCTGGTGAGTTGGTCTCGTCACCAAGCGAAGCAACTCCTGTTTCGATTGTATCGAAAGTCACAAGATCAAATGAGCGTTGAACGGCATAGGTCCGACCCGGCTTCGAATCAAATGTCAGCATTATCGTTCCAGCCTCTTGATCCAAAATGAGATCTGTAATGACTAAAGCCGCTTCCGGTCCACCAGTAAAAAGAGTGTCACTGTAAACAGTTAGCCCCTTTCTCTCATTGATAGAGCCCGAAACGAAATTAACCCCCGTCAACCATCCATTCGCTCCATCGCCAGCAAAATTTCCACTAGCGACTCCAAACGCGGAACCATTAGTCCCAGTCCAGTCACCGCCTAGAGGTTTAAAGTCAGATGCGACCAAAGCACCATCTAAGTAGATTGCGATAACCGAGTCACCATTTTCGTCAGCAACATCGTATGTAACGACTACTGAAATCTCTCCACCCGCAAGCTGTCTCTCCGTGAGAGTATGGGCTGCCACTGCGAGTTCAAGTCCTCCACTACCAGAGGCCCGATAAACTAGGTTGTTGCCGGCTTCATAAGTCAGCGAAATCCCAACCGTTGCCCCACCAGTTTCGAAGACCACTTCCCGATCCCCATCAATTTTCTCTTCAAAATCCACGAGCATTTTGAAACTCACATCCAATGTATCTGCTACACTAAAAAGAGCATCAAACGAACTATCTGTTCCGAGAGTATTTAAGTTTGCAAATGGTATCCCCACTTCATCAGCAGGTGGTAAACTATTAAAATCATTAGGATCTGAGCCAATCCACATCTCGAAAAAATCGTCAAAGCCATCAAAGTCAGAATCGACAATCAAAGGATTACTAGACGGATTACCATTCACTTCTTCCCCATCCGTTAAACCATCCCCATCCGTATCCGGATTATTTACATCGGTTGGCTCAGCGAGAGAAATCTCAACCTCATCATCCAAACCATCTGCATCGGAATCGGCCAAAGTTGGATTACTTCCCGCATTTAACTCCTCTAGGTTTGTCAGCCCGTCATTGTCATTATTATCCGAGGAGCCCTGTGCGAGATCACCAAAGAATCTAGTTTCCCAAAAGTCCGGAAGCCCGTCAAAATCGCTATCACTCTCGGTGATTCTATCGGCAACTTTGAGATAAGCTTCATCTGCTTCTGCTTCAGTTAATGCTCGATCGTAGATTTTAAATAAGCCCACAGAACCCTTGAAACTTGTGACACCCAGGGGGGCTGTTCCTCCCGTTCCGCCCAGCGCGCCATCGGCACCTCCTCCAAATCCGGACCAAGTAAATAGGCTAGCTCGACCATTCGGAACTCCGATTAGAGCTGTCGCACTTGCCGAAATAGCACCACCAGCAGATCCTTTGACATACGCGTTAACAGCCTGAACGTTAACAGCCGGAGGGTCCGAATCAAGAGTAAGAAGAATCTGAACGAAATCAGAAGGATTAATTAAGGTAAAAGGAACCTCGAGATCCAGCGTGTTCACTCCACCCGTACTGTGAAGAAATCTCACCATGAATGAATTCATCAAGATCGCGGTCCCATCAGATGGGCCACCGGTTTCGAAAATCACCTGATAGTCATCGTTGAGCTCACCAGGCATCACCCAGATCTCAAAGGTGGTGTCCTGCGTTGGGAAACCAAGCCCCATATCCCCACCGGTATTCGCCGCTAAATTCACGCGATTGATAGCAGCCTTCAAATTATTTGAATCTGACGTCAAATCAGTGATTAAGTCCCCACCTGTGATGTCAAAATTTTTACCGCCCACCGAATCTAAAATAGCTCCGCTAGTCTGTCTAGGAAGCGAAGGATCCCAGAGATGAATAATAGCAGCTTCAAGTGCATCGACCACGACTTCCAACGAGGCATTGACACTGCCAGTTGCATTGGTTGCGGTGAGAGTGAACGTCGTGTTACTAAATGGGAAAGCTGAATCGCTTCCTGTTGTCGGAATTTCGTCATCAAAAAAGGAAAAAGGGGGGAAAATCTTTACTGAATCAGCACCGGACACGTCCCAAGCCAAAGTTGTGGACTCACCTGGAGCAATGAGCAATTCGCTTGCAGTAAACGAATTTATCTCTGGTAGTTCATCGACCACTACAGTCACTTCACTGGAAACTGAAGCAGCTCCTTTTACCGTAGTTAGCGTATAAGTGGTTGTTTCAGTTGGAAAAATTGTTGTTTCAGTCAGCAGAGTCAAATCAACTTCGCCAGGATCAAGAGTGAGCGAATCAAAATTTGAAGCAGACCATCTAAGGGTGCTGGAGGCACCCGCTGAAATCGCAGCAGGAGTCGCAGTCAGATTACTAATCTTAGGACGCTCTGAATCAGATGTAAGCGTGAGAGTCACCGCATCATTATTGCCCGACCCATAATCAACCGCAAAAGTGTAACCTTGCTCATTAGTAAAAGACTCACCCTCCTTAAATTGACCGGAAAATGAGGTGTATCGCATCAAGGTCCATGAATCATTGAGCTCAAAATCTCCACCTAGGTTTATTTTTAAAGTCGCTGCCGCATCGATTGTCAAGTTGAGCCCATTCGTATTAGAGCGCTCTAGAGAACCCACGTCACTCCCATCGATCACAAACGAAAGGGTCCCCTCCGCACCAATTGAGCTAGAGTCATTAGAATTGAAAAGGTTACACTTTCCGGTTGGCATCATCTCAAAAGTTCCATTGTTCACGTTGAGGAATTTGTAGATCTGCATCACACCGGCTACTGAAACGAAGCCTATTCCACCCGAGAAATCCCCAACGGCTAACTGCAAATTTTCGCCTTGGGTTCGATACGTTGCCCCCTCTTCCACCCTGAGCGTTCCATTCCCTCCATTGGCTCCAACAAAAACCCCATTCCCCCCACCATGAGCACCACTCAAAGTTCCGCCAGTCACGGTAACACTCCCGGAGGCGCCAGGTCCCGACCCGATCTCAATCCGAGATGGGTTATCATTGTTAGCGGTTCCGGTATTCCGGTCAACGATTGCATTGGCATTGATGAAAGCAGTTTGGTTATCAGGCACGACGGCGCCTGTGTCCCAATTGGCAGGATCGAGCCAATCACCATCAGTGATAAAAGTGCTCGTCTGAGCGGAGAGTATCCCTGTGCCGAAAGAGAGAATAAATAAGGCTTTCTTCATCATTGTTTGCAAGTGAGCATTCAAAACATACCCAATTTTGACCTACGTCAAGATCCCAAACAGAAACGAGCTCCCCAGCAACTCAGCAGGAGTGAAGGCCTGACCTTTTCCTCACCGAGCAACCGAAACACTCCGACCATCCTCGCGGTATTTTTCTAGGAGCGTTTTCAGCTTCTTTACGATGCTCGGATTTTCGACCGATACGTTCCGAGACTCCGCGGGGTCTTTTTTCAAATCATAAAGCTGAATTTTAGGGAGATCTTTATAAAGAGCCTTTTGAGCGGGCTTCGGACGACTCCAACCTCCGGAGTGAGGAGCATCGATCAACTTCCACTTGCCTTGACGAATCGCAAAAGTTCCGTTGATAGAGTGGTGAACAATCGCCTCGCGAACTGGCTGCTTGGACTCCCCCACCAAGTTCGGCAACATACTTACCGAATCCTCTCCAGCATCAGCCGGAAGTTTTTGACCCAAGATCTCAGCCATTGTTGCCAAAAGGTCAGTCAAGCAGGTCGGATCATCGCAACTTGTCCCCGCCTTCACTCTGGCGGGCCACCGCACAATGAAAGGAACCCGGTGTCCTCCCTCGAAAATATCAGCCTTATGACCACGATAGATAGAGCTAGGATCATGCCCCTGTTTCTCTAACTCCGCAAAATCAGCTTCAGGTGAGCACCCGTTGTCACTCGTAAAAATGAAAAGCGTGTTTTCATCGACCCCCGCTTCCTTCAAAGCATCAAGCACCTGCTTCACCGTATCGTCAGTCATTGTGACAAAATCCGCATAGGCGCTATCCAGTCCACTTTTCCCCTTGAAATCAGGAGTAGGCAGCAC
>DIHU01000162.1 GCA_002420315.1 Akkermansiaceae bacterium UBA5688 | reverse complement strand
TAGCCTTAACGGTAAGTGGGATTTTCCTGCCGGATCCTTCAAGAAGGAATTCTTTGGGCTCGACCTCAATTTTGATGGGTAAGGCAATTTCAGCGGGATCATAGTTTGCTCCATCTTTTATCCATTCAAGGAGAGTTGAGTAAAAAGCAGAGTCTTTTTCAAAAAGCTTACCACCTGTGTGGGGTACCGAGCCGATTGTTTTGGTGAGCAAGAGCGACTTTTCGGGTAGAGCAAGGTTGATCCTGCGTCCGGCGAACTCCCGGGTCACCCTTTGATAATCACCCTTAGGATCATAGCCAAAAAGTGAGATCATAAAGCCATCTTGTCCTCGCGCGGAACCATGGCAAGCGCCGGTGTTACAGCCCGCTGCAGTAAAAACAGGAATCACGTCTTGTTGGAAGCTTACGCGGCGGTCCTTGACTGCGTCCTTCACGACGACTGGGACGGTCAGTTCCTTGTCTCGGAAGGCGATATTTACGGTAGTGGCACCGTCCTTGATCGGGAACAAGGTTGAGCCCTCGATTCGGGTGAGCGATGGATCGGCGATAGTAAATTTAACTGAGGATGTGACATTGCGAGTGACAGCATTCTTATCGGTCGCAAGGATTATGAGGCGGTGAAAGTCACGCTTCGTTTCAAGAGTGATGGAGGTAGGATACACCGCGATCGAGGCCAGGTTCGGATCAGCTTTTGAATAATCTTCTTCAGTCGCGCTTCTTTCCCGATGCTTAAGGGTGATCTTTTCATCCCATTTGGCACCTTTGGTGATCCAATTTTTGAGACGATTAATTTCCTCTTGTGTAAGAGGCTTGCGCTCTTTCTTTTTTGAGGAGGGTGGCATGAATTCATCATCGTCATGGGCAAGGAGCACTCGGCGGAGAAGCTCTGATTTGTCCGGCGTTTTCAAGTCGATCGGGGACCCAGAATCACCACCTTTAAAAAAGCTTGCTTTGACGTCCATGCGGAGTCCTCCTTTGTCCTTTTCAGCATTATGGCATTCAACACAGGAATGTTCGAAGATATCACGAACAGCGGTGATAGATGCTGACGCTCCGAGGGTAAGTGCGGCTAGAAAAAGGAAAGTTGGGAGCTTCATTGTTTTTGGGATTGACGAAGTTGCTCGAGGCGGGAGAGTGGTTTTTTGGGTGCCTCTTTTTGTTCTGTTTTCACCGGTGTCTCTTTAGCTTCAGGCTTCTTTTTTGGAGCTGGTGGGGGAGGGTCGATTCTTAGAGTGCCTCCCTGACCTACATTGTGTGGAATGGGGTGACCGTCTTTAGTTATGATTACCTGACAAAATAGATTGGCATGTTTGCCCTTACGGGCGTCCTTTGCCACTTCAAGTGGGAACGTAATTTCGGTTGAATTTGTAGTGATTTTTTTCTCATTCGATTTCACCCCATGTGGAAGGGCGTGTAGAATAACACGAGCTTCTCCAGTGAAAGGTTCGATGTGATCTACAGTGGCGACGACATTCGTATTTTTTCCAGGATTGGTCGCAGCCATGGCGAGTGTGAGGTTCACAAAGGGCTCGGAGGTTTTAAGTTCAGCAAATTCTGAAGAGACTCTAACTGTTCCTTTGTCGGTAACTGATTCTCCGGTAACTAGGATTTTCCAATCATTAATGGGAGCGTCGTTGGAGGCATTGAGGGTGAGGCTCACTTCGTTTTTGCCTTCAGGAATCTCTACCTCAGTTGGAGCTCCAATTCCTGGTGGTTTCCAAGGGAGTTTCACCTTTATCTTTTTATTAAAATCATTTTCTCGTTTGGCAGTGATCTTAAGTGTCATGGTGCCGTTTCTCACGAGCGGCACTGGAGGGGCAAAAAGTTCAAGGTGGAAAGGTGCCTCCTCGATAATGGCAACGGAAAGCTTGTCGGTATTGGTGATGTGGTAATCCCCCTGATTGTTTACATAGAGATGTGAAATCTTTTCCGTGAATGGTCCTTTAAGTTTGGTCTTAGGGTCTTCAATTTCAAAAGAATACAGTCCGCCTTCAATTGAGGCATCGGCTTTTGCTTCAAATAATATCGGGAAGCTGCTTAGACTGCGGGGAACGGTGTGGGACTTAACAGAGATTCCCTCCGGAAGGTCCGGAGCGTGAAAATTGATATCACAACCAATGTTCGAACGGGCGATGTTTGGGACAATGGCTAAACGATTCCCACGCGGGACATGAATCATTTTATGTTTTTGGGTATCAACTCGATCTGCTTTTGGGATTGTTGCCGAAATTGATGGAGCACGGTTTTGAATCTCGATACGATAAACGAAGTCTGGCCCACCACGCTTGAGTTGATCACGAACCTCTAGAACATAATTCCCGTCAGCAGGGATTTCGTAATCGAGCCTACTATCCGGAATGCCACCTGTTTGGTCGTCATTTGCGACAAGGTATTTATTATCGCTAGCCTGCCGGATTGAAATCAGGCTGTCGAGTGGTGAGCGGAGTTGGCGGGCCAAGACTTGGAAACGGAGTTTTTCGCCTTTCTTGGCCTGAAAGCGAAACCAGTCTTTGTCGTCCTTGTTCGATAAAATTCCGTGAAAAGCAACTGGAGCCTTCGGTGGATTCTTGAGCGGATAGGCCTGTTTGAAAGTTTCGTTAGGCTCGATTTCATTGAGATAATCGAGAGGGGAGATGTGCACGCTGTTTCCAGAAGGTGAGATCAACCCATCATCTTCGATGAAGGCTGAGAAGGCTTGGTGGCCTACTTTTATCTTCTTTTTTAAGTTACCCTTAGAATCGCCGATAAAGATGAATTCGATCTCCTCACCGGGTTTCGCTGCCGGAGGGAAAATAGCCCGCGGTCTTGGAAAGTTTCCAATATGGAGGCGGTATTGTGAAGAGGAGTTTCCTTCATATGATGATTCTCGTATCACAACAGTATAGGGGCCATCTTCAGGGACAATAATGGAAGTAGCGCAATCACGCTTCAGGAGCGGGGAGTCATCATTTACGGCGAGTTCGAATCGATTTTCATCTAGGATCGCAACGTAAGGGTCGAACATGACGCGACCCAGGCGCATCGCTTCTACTTCGACCGAAAGGCGTTGGCCTTTTTTACACTGGATTTGATAATAGTCATCGTCTTCGCGGTCAGCGACTCCCTGGACTGTAACGTTAAGGTCTATCTTCTGGGGTTCTTTAAAAGTATCATTGAGGTCCGTCTTGTTATCTTCGGATCGAGCCTCCATGACCGTGGGGAATTGCCCCACCCAAAACGTCCGCATATAAGTGAGGCCGCTTTTGCAGCGCAGCCTCATTGGATGCTCCCCGAGCGGAGCATCTGAAGCAATAGCGATGATGGCCTTAACGCTTTTACCATCTTTGCTAGGAATAAGAGATTTTACAGTTAGGCCCTTATTGTAGAGTAAAAGCTCTTGAGGGTCATTTAGACGACTCCCATAAAGTTGAATTTGAACTTCGGAGCCCACCCTTCCGCCACGGGGCTCTACGCGAGAGAGTTCGGGGCTAAAGCCGTGTGCAAGAATAGATGAGAATAGAAAAAGGAGCAGCGTGCGGGCCATAACGTTTTTCTATTTAGGCTTTCTTAACGAGGATTTCGTCGAGAATACGACCTCCGTCTACGATCTCGATGGGGCGATCTCCGGGCGACATGAGCTCCTTATCACCTGTGATTCCAAGTTGGTTGTATACGGTTGTAGCTAGGTCTTCAATGCCAACCATGTCTTCTTCAGGTTCGCCCCCAAGGGCATCTGACGAACCGTGAACTAGTCCTCGCTGAACGCCACCGCCGGCAAGGCCGACTGAAAAAACACGTGGCCAGTGATCGCGCCCTCCAGTGCCGTTAATTTTAGGAGTGCGACCAAATTCCGAGGTCACCATCACAAGCGTGGAGTCGAGAAGCCCGCGTTCATCAAGATCGGAAATGAGAGCAGCTATGGCCTGGTCCACTGAAGGCATCTGCTGTTGAATACCATTTTTAATGTTGTCGTGGTGATCCCATCCGCCTGCTGTAAGTGAGACGAAGCGCGTTCCCGCTTCTACCAAGCGACGTGCGAGGAGCATGCGCTGTCCTGGAGTGTTCATTCCGTAGCGATTTTGGACGGCTTCTGGCTCGGCTTTCAGATTGAAAGCTTCGCGGGCTTCTTGGGACGAAATCAACTTGTAGGCGTGCTGATAAAAGGCGTCCATTGAATCGAGGGCATCTGATTCCTCGATTGTCCTAAAATGATGATCGACCGTTTCAAGTAAGTTACGACGGCGATTAAAGCGAGTGTCGTCGACGCCACCTGGCATGCTAAGATCGCGTACCTTGAAATCGCCGCGAGATGGTTCTGATCCGATTGCAAAAGGGCCAAACGCCGACGAAAGATATCCAGAGTTTGCAAACTCATTTGGGACAGAAGGGACACAGACATAGGGAGGGAGATTGTTGTGGGGCCCTAATTCGTGAGCAACCACTGACCCCATTGCTGGATATTGGAGCGCTGGTGATGGCTTGTAACCGGTGAACATATTATGGGTTCCGCGTTCGTGGGCCGCCTCGCCGTGAGCCATCGAGCGGATAATCGTCATCTTATCTGCGATTTTGGCGGTGTGCTTAAGATTTTGACTAAACTTGATCCCTTTGATCGAGGTGTTAATGGTGCCAAAAGGCCCCCGGTATTCAGTCGGAGCATATGGCTTTGGATCCCATGATTCTTGGTGAGCCATTCCACCGGGCAGAAAAATTTGGATGACCGATTTGGCAACGCCTTCACGGGTTTTATATTGTTTCTGTTGCGCTTTCGCTTCCATCGAGAGGAATTGAGGAAGGGAGAGACCTAGGCCTCCTAAAAGACCGACGTGCAGAAATCCACGACGCGAGAAGTCATTGGCAAAGGGGTTACCTGGACAAGATTCTTTCATAATTTATCGCGATAATTTTTTTAACTACGGATCATTCTCCTTTTTTTAATCAATTTCACCTAAAAAAGCGTGACATTTTCATGGACTGGACATTTCTCTGCGAATGGAGAGGATTGTTTGCTTAAAGCACGATGGGAAGTCCGCAAATTCAAGGATACAAGATAGAGGCCGAAATTGGTTCGGGGGCAGCTGGTATCGTCTACCTAGCGTCCCGAGATAATGGTTCTCACTGCGCGCTCAAGGTATTCAGTAGTATGTCTTCCAATCCCGGGCTGATGCTCGATCGAATTGGTCGGGTTTTTAAAGCCGAAGCTCAAGGAGCAATCGTTCCCATTATATCGCATGGATTGGAAACTAGGCCAGCTTGGGTCGCGATGGAGCTTCTCGCCGATAGGGGTGAGGATAGAGAAACCGTGACAGCTAGAACTCTCCAGGCTTCGTTGACACAATACCTCCAAAGTGATTTGACCTGGCCATTTTTACAAAATTTGGCCTTAGCGCTCGCAAAACTCCATTCGGCAAATGTCGCTCATGGAAACCTCAAACCTGGTAATATCTTTCTAAGACAGGATGGACTTCCTCTCCTTGCTGATTTTGCGAGTGGTCTGATGCCAGGGGTTCATCGCCCCAATTATAGCGACGCTCTCCTGTATGCTCCGCCCGAGCAACTTCGTTCACCTGATGGCTACCAAGGGGAAGAAGGGTATCGGTGGGACGTTTATGCTTTTGGCGTTCTGGCTTACCGCTTGCTAACCGGAGTCTTTCCGCGTGCGGATAAACTTTTCCAGTGGCTGTGTCCATCTCCCGGAGAAAATCAACGATTTGATATCGATGCTGATAATGAAGGAATTGCCGCGGGTTTGGAACAGCAGAACAAAGTGTTATGGGTTTATGAAGCCGCTAATGAAAAGGAGGAAGTTTTTCGCAAAGTGATAGACTCTTGCCTTGAGCTTGATCCGTGGAGGCGTCCCTTTAATATGCGCGAAGTGGCCGAGAAATTCGGGGTGCTGGAAGGTGAATTCTCTCAGAAAGAGGAGCGGAATCGTCTCGAAATTTTAAAGAAGGAGGCAGAAAGGAAATCTTGGTATTTCTCCAATCGTTTCGCGATTGCATCAGGTGTTGCACTCGTTTTTTCTTTGGTTTGGGGAGGGACTCAATTTCTGAGGGTCAAAGATGCGAAGAGTGAACTTTTTGATTATCAAAAAAGCGTTGAAGTAAAAGAGCGGGAGTGGGCTGATCAGCGTAATGCGGTGCTCCACTCGGAGCGCCAAGCTATTGTTGCAAAAGAAATTGTTGAGACAGAGCTAGCTCAGGAAAAGAGTCTCGCTCGAGATGTGATTCGTTCAGCACAGGAGACAAATATGAAACTTTTCGACTGGCTCCTTGAGGAGGGTGTCGACGGGCTTCCGGTTCTTGAAGGAAGAACCAAGCGACTTGAATCACTTATCAAGGAGGTCGAAAAACAACTCAAATTTGTTTCTGTCAGACCTGAACTTGCTCCGCAGGCAAGAGTTCTGAAGGTGCGGCGTGCCGAACTTGCTTTCGCTCTGGGTGACTTGACGAAAGGTGAGGCGTGGCTCAAAGATGCGATTAATGATCCTAAGCTCTCTTCTGAACTCGCAGCGAAGGCGCAACTAAGATATTTGCTCCTTGCTTCAAAGTTTAAACCATCTGGACTCAAAGATCGCCTTGCTGAAATTGAAGTTGATATCGTGGAGGGTTACGGAGGAGGGGATGCTGCCGAGACTCGAATAAAGGCGGCTTTGGCTCTTGTGAAGGCTCGTGTTGCTGAATCAAATGGCAAAAATAGTGAGGCGTTAGCAAGCTATCTCGAGAGTTTGAAGGGTTTTCAAGCTCTCGAAAAACTCTATCCAGCCAGGGCTAATATTGGTTTTATGATAGGTCGGAGCTACCTCTCTGCTGCTGGTATTGCCGAAGGAGAAAAAGCTTATGAAAATGCGGCTAAACTTCGAGGGGAAGCTGCTGCGGCCTTTGCTTCGTTAGCTGAAAAGCAGGTAAATTCTACTGCGGAGACTCAATATCAAATTGCTTCGGCGGTAGCGTCTCAGGCGCTTTCTTTGTGGCAGCAGGGAGATTCGTTTGGCGCCGAAAATTTGGCAAGGGAGGGAGTCACCCGTTTAATAGCATTGCAAAGAAAAATGCCCGATGATGCGAGAATCACGATTGATCTTGCGGCGCAACAGGCAATTATTGCAACTACTCTCAGAGATGAAGGGAAACCAATCGAAGCCCGTAGACTTTTGATGGAGGGAATTACGGCACTTGAAAAAGGGGTGGCGCAATATCCTGAGAACTGGAGTGCCTACTACTTGCTGGCGTCGTTAAAATGGCAGCTCTCGGGAGTCCTAGGACAGCAAGGGGATGGTGATGAAGGAGCACGGCTTGGTATGGAGGCTTATAGCGATTTGAAAGCGCTCCTGAATGTTCCTACCATGAAACGACCAAGTCCTGCCGAAGTGCGGAAATCTCTGGCCTATCTTTGTGGTGATCTGGGGCATACTTCTCAACTTGAAGGTAATAGAGCCCAGGCTATTACTCTCCTTCAAGAGTGTAAGCGATTGTGGCAAGAATTGAAGCGTGACGATGGTGATCAGCCGGAGATTAAAGAAGGTTATGAATGGGCTATTAACCGACTTGCTGAGATGGAGGTTGAGTAATCCTTTGAAGATCGTTTCGTAATTGACGGTTCGAATTGCCTGGCGCTAGCACTTTTTTAGTGCGTGAACTTATTTCCTTCTCTAAGTCCGCAATAGGGTCTGACGAATCGATAAGGATCTTTATGAGATTTGGCGCTTTTTTTAATGATTTCGATTGGAGAAGTCCCAGTAAAAGAGGACTAAGGAGCAAAATCTGAGCCATTTTTACGGTTGGACCAACCGGAATTCATGCCTCAGTTGAAACAGGTTTAAGGCGTAAGTGAGACCTATCAATAATGGGTCTTCTTTGGAAAAACCTGACGTTAAGGTGGTGGATTTATTTATCGTGCCCAAGGACTGGTCATTGATGGGCTTGAATCGCATCCCAAAAGGTTCCGAAAGTTCAACCTTAAAAGAAGGGAAAAAGAGACCACTAATCTTTAAGGAAAAGATCGTAGAGTTTAGAGGCGGCTGGGAGGTAAAGGATACTCCCCCTAAGCGAGGAGATCCTTGATGACATGGCCATGAATGTCGGTGAGACGGAAGTCCCGGCCTTGGTAACGATAAGTTAGCTTACGGTGATCGATTCCAAGTAAGTGCAGTATTGTAGCGTTGAGATCATGAATATGCACGCTGCCAGGAGTCCAATGGTCTTTAGTGGGTTGTGGAAAGATCGGATTTCCATCAGCATCTGCAATGTTGTAACCATAGTCATCACTCCGTCCGTAAGTGATGCCCGGTTTCACTCCGCCTCCAGCCATCCAGGTGGTAAAGCATCGCGGGTGGTGATCCCTGCCGTAATTTTTCTCGCTAAGTGATCCTTGGCAGTAAGCAGTTCGTCCAAATTCTCCTCCCCAAACTACGAGGGTGTCTTCGAGCATGCCACGCTCCTTGAGGTCAGTGATCAATGCGGCGCAGGCTTGGTCAATGTCCTTGCATTGTGATTCGTGCTCTTTGGGGAGATTTCCATGAGCATCCCAACCACGATGAAAGATCTGGATATTTCTGACGCCACGCTCGGCGAGTCGCCTTGCATTGAGACAGCATGCAGCAAAGCTTCCCGCTTGACGTGCTTCTTCTCCATAGAGCTTGAAAGTTGATTCTTTTTCGCTGGAAAGGTCCATTAACTCTGGGACTGAAGTCTGCATGCGATAGGCCATCTCATGTTGCTTAATGCGGGCCAGAACTTCAGGGTCTCCAAAGCGATCGTGCTGAGATTCATTGAGAGCGGCTAGGGCGTTTAGCTGAGCTCGGCGATCACTTCGAGAAACACCTTTGGGATTGTTGAGATAAAGAACGGGATCCCCCTGGCTTCGAAGTAGGACACCCTGGTGTTCTGATGGTAAGAAGCCTGGACCCCAGAGACGGTTAAAGAGGCTTTGCTCGCCAAAGTTGGTCTTGGCGTGCATCACCACGTAACCGGGAAGGTCATCGTTGAGGCGCCCGAGTCCATAACTTAGCCAAGATCCAAGGCTGGGGCGCCCAGGGATTTGGCTGCCAGTTTGAATATAAGTGACCGCGGGATCATGATTGATGGCCTCGGTGAAGGTGCTATTTATAACGCATAGCTCCTTTGCTACCTTAGCGGTGTGTGGAAGGAGCTCACTTACCCAGACTCCCTGATCGTTGTTGTCGTGTTTTTTGAACTGATACTTCGAAGGGCAGACTGGAAGGCTTTTTTGTCGCGCGGTCATTCCTGTGATACGCTGACCATCCCGAATGTGTTCTGGTAGGTTTTTGCCAAACATTTCCTTCATCTTTGGCTTGTAATCCCACATGTCGTGCTGGCTCGGGCCTCCACTCATAAAGAGGTAGATGACGCGCTTTGCCTTAGCGGGATGGTGAAAACCATTAGCGCTCTCGGGGGGCTTAGCTAGAAGGTCAGCACCTAGTAATTGCGCCATAGTGGCGGTTCCCAAGCCGAGCGCACTTCGCCCGAAGAGCTGCCGACGGGTCATGTTAAGATCAAATTCGCGAGCGGAGTTCATGAGATTAAGGGTGTAGTAATTAAAAGAGGGAGAGAGCTACGTCGGTTGCGAGGACCGTCGTGACAACTTGGGTCCAAGCTGCAAGCTCGGCAGGATTTAGCTCCGAGTTAACAGGAGCTTCTCCGGTTGAAAGAAGAGCCTTAGCTTCCTCTGGAGATGAAGTATAACGTTTTTTCATGGTGGCAAGAAGATCGAGGCAGGCTTTGCTTTCCCGGGGCAGGGAGTGGCGGCAGGCGAGTAATTGATAGAGACGATTAAGTCGGGTTTTATCATTCGGAGATGACTTAATCAGTCGCTCAGCAAGTTTGCGGGCCATCTCAACCCGTTGGGTCTCGTTGAGAAGAGCAAGAGATTGTAGTGCAGTGCTGCTACGAGAGCGCTTCACACAGCTAGATTCACGGTTAGGAGCATCGAAGAGAGTCATCATGGGATGCGGACTCGTGCGTTTCCAATAGACGTATAGGCTACGCCGATAGAGTTTTTCACCTTTATCTTGGACATAGTTCTTAGTGTTGCTCGCAGGATGCATGAGAGCCTTCCAAAGTCCTGCTGGTTGATATGGTTTTACACCTTCTCCGCCCATGGTCGGATCAAGAAGTCCGCTAGACCAAAGGCCGATGTCGCGGATGACTTCAGCATCGAGCCTGAAAGCTGGACCACGCGCAAGAAGACGGTTCTTGGGGTCATCGAGATCCGTGCGAAATTGGGAGCTTTGTTTAAAGGCCTGGCTCGTTACCAGAAGCCGAAGAATGTGCTTCTGGTTCCAACCTTTTTCACGAAACTCCACAGCCAGCCAGTCGAGTAATTCAGGGTGGGTTGCCTGCTCTCCTTGAAGTCCAAAATCTTCTGGGGTCCGAACCAAGCCATATCCAAATACTCTTTGCCATATTCGGTTTATAAGAACTCTTGTCACAAGCGGCTGGGTATCTGCCGTGAGCCATTGGGCGAGACCCAGGCGATTGCGTGGAGCGTCTTTCGGGAAACTTCCCATGGCCGCGGGGACGTCCGGCGTAAGGGCTTCGCCAATCGGGCTATGGTATTCGCCCCGTTCTAGAATTTTGGTGACTCTTGGTTCTGGTAATTCTTGAGCGATCAAAGTGGTGGTCGAAAATGATTTAATCGTATCTTGATCTCTGCCGTTGGACGAGGTTAAGGCTTCCCACTCTTTTGGATTGGCAGGGGCTTTCATTGCTGGGCCATGATCATATTTATTGCCGTCAAGTGGGTTTTCTGCAGTGCTATTGAAGAACGCTAAGAGGCTGAAGTATTCTTTATGAGTGATCGGATCGTATTTGTGGGTATGGCATCGTGCGCATGACATCGTCATGCCCAGCATCACTGTCCCAAGTGTTTCGGTTCGATCAAAGTTGTTCTTTGCTTGAAACTCATCGGGAATCGCGCCCCCTTCTGAGGTTGTTGGATTCATCCGGACGTATCCAGTTGCGATTTTCTGGGTGATCGTAGGATTTGGCAAAAGATCGCCGGCGATTTGCCATGTGATGAAGTCGTTGATCGGAAGGTTTGTATTGAAGGCTCGCACGACCCAGTCCCGATAAGGGAAAATACCTCGTTTGTTGTCTAGATGAAGGCCATGGGTGTCACCGTAGCGAATGGCATCTAGCCAGTAGCGGGCTTGATGTTCCCCGTATTTTGGAGAAGAGAGGAGCTTGTCGACGAATTTTTCGTAGGAATCGGATGATTTATCAGCGAGAAAATTTTCGAGTAGGGTTGGTTCTGGAGGAAGTCCTGTTACGACTAGGGCGGCACGACGAGCAAGGATTTCTTTTGAAGCCTCTTTGGCCAAAGAGATAGATGGTTTTTTGGCTGCTAATTTTCTCCAAACAAAGAAATCGATAACTTTTTCTTTGGGCGCATCCTTGCTCTTAGTCGGAGCAACAAAGGCCCAGTGAGAAGCGTATTTCCCGCCTTGCTTGACCCAGAGGGTGAGAATTGCTTTTTCGTCTGCTGTCAAAGGCTTGCCATCGTCCTCAGGTGGCATGGGGTCATCTTCATCGTGGATTCGAAAAATCAGTTCGCTGTTTTCGAGGTCATCCGGATCAATAGAACGGATTCCTTTTCGATCTTTTGTCGCTGCTTCGTAGCTGTCCAGCCTAAGATCCTTTGCTTTCTTGGTATCGGGACCGTGGCAAGTAAAGCATTTATCCGAGAGGATCGGCAGAACTTCGCGGGCGAAATCAACCTTCTCCGCACTGAGGAGAGCGTTGGTGAGAAGGAAGCTGGCGAAGGCAATCGTGTGAGAGCATCTTAAAACCATAGGATATCTCTTTAGTGTAATATCGTGAATTCGTCGATCTATCAGATTACTTTCGTGAAGTTGGGAAATAAAGGCTCTTGAGTAAAAAAGTGTAAATCTGTTGAAGAGTAAATTGTGAGAGCGAGAGATTTGATTAAGGGAATGATAACCAAACGGCCTTAAATTCGGACTATCATAGTTCCAAATTTTGAGGTGAATAAAGTCGGAGGAGAGTATTTTCCAAAGTCAAATAGAGTGTCTGAAGTCTTTCGCTTGCGGGCGGGCGGATCGGCTGCCAGTATTACATCATGAAATCGATTTTTCACCTGATCCGGTTTTGGATTCTGATGACCGTCTTAGGGTCATTGGCTTCTGGGGCTGATTACCCACCGCTTTGCTACCCTTATAAAGTTCGAGATGGAGAATATGACGTTAAGATGACTGAGACCTTTATTTTTTTAGGTGTCCATCAGGGCGTGATTAAAAATGGGAGCCTTCTTATCGCCAAAAAAGAGAGGGGCCTTTTCATCTCTAAAGGAAAATCCTAGCGAATCTTGAGCCAGGAAGAAAAGCAGGTGCAGTGGGTCATCCGCGAAGCACCCGAGGGTTGGCAAGATCTGGTTCCAGAGGGAATGCCGGACATTCTTGGTCGATTACTTGCGCAAAGAGGGGTTCATTACGATGAAGTTGAGCGGTTTCTGCGGCCACGTCTCGCCGAGTTAACTGATCCTTTCGAGATTCCGGAGATTAATCTTGCTGTTGAGCGGATCTTGCATGCGGTTGATAAAAGGGAACGCGTTTGCGTATACGGAGATTACGATGTTGATGGGGTGAGTTCGATTGCAGTGCTTTGCAAAACACTCGAAGCGTATGGTTTGAAACCAACCTCGTTTATTCCTCGCCGGAGTAGCGAGGGCTATGGCTTGAGTGAGGGAGGGCTAGAACGTTGCCTGAATGAATGCGGCAAGCCTGACCTTATGATTTCGGTCGATTGCGGAACGGTTTCGAACGAGGCGATCGCGATGCTTAAGAGTAAGGGGATTGACACCGTAGTTGTTGATCATCATGAGATTGGTCCCGATGGGCGACCTGATTGCGTCGCCTTGGTCAACCCGAAAGCCTCGGGTCATACTCACGATTATCTTTGCGCAGCCGGAGTTGTTTTTAAGCTGGCACATGCGTTACTTAAGAGGAGGCCACTTGAGACCTTTGATCTTAAATCGGTACTGGATCTAGTGGCTGTTGCAACGATTTCGGATATTGTTCCCCTGGTGGATGAAAATCGGCTTTTAGTAAGGCATGGGTTGCGGAAACTTGAGAACTCGGTCAGGCCAGGGCTCCGAGCCCTCTTAAAGCTCACCGGGACTGAAGGGAGATTAAGTAGCTCTGATATTGGTTTTCGGATCGGCCCTAGATTGAATGCAGCCGGACGTATGGATCAACCGGAAAAAGCTCTCGAGATTCTGATGGCCGAATGCTCAGACAAAGCTCTCGATTTGGCCGACGAATTGGAGAACTTTAACCGGAACCGTCAACAGTTGGAGCAGGCAATTTTTGCAGAAGCGATGGCGATGTTAAAAGATAGTTTTAATGAACCGGTTATCGTTGTTGGTTCGCGGTCGTGGCACGCTGGAGTAGTAGGGATCGTTGCCTCCAGACTGATGCGGCTTTATCATAAGCCAGCCTTCGTAATTTCGATCGATAAAAATGGTATTGGGAAAGGAAGCGGCCGGAGTATTGCTGGGATTTCATTGGTTGATGCAATCGGATCGTGTCGAGACCATCTGATCGCAGGGGGTGGACACCATATGGCAGCTGGTTTGAGTATCCATGAGGAATTAATAGATGTTTTTCGCGAGGATTTCGTGAAGTTTGTGAATGAAACTTGCGGCGAGAAGGACCTTGAGCCTAAGGTTCAAGTTGATGCCGAAGTTGAGCTTGGGGAACTTTCTCTTGATTTTTTGGCGAGCTACGAACTCCTGCAACCCTTCGGTAGTTCAAATCCTCAGCCGGTTTTTATGGCTCGTAATGTTTGGCTCACCGAGCCGCCAAGGCGTTTGAAGAATAACCATTTACGATTATCTCTAAGGCAGGGCTATGACGAGCGTGATGCGATTTTTTTTGGTGGGGGAGCCAACGAATTACCGGATCCTCCTTGGGATATTGCATTTGCGGTCGATCGAAATGTTTTCCGGGGCCGGGTTAGCGTGCAGGTAAGTATTCAAAATGTGAAGGCTGCGGTCGGAAGTGGAAATGAATGCGAATGATTTACTTCAATCGCTATCGGGCGTCCGTAATCAGGAGGTCGAAGCACTAAGAGTTGCCGGGATTGAAAGAATTGCGGAGCTTATCGAATGGCTACCGAAACGATATGAGGATCGACGCCGTTTCGACGCCTTTCCAGCCCAAGCAGGAGGTGGCTCGGTCTGTCTTCGGGGGTTGGTGATCGATACCCAACGTAAAGGCTTTGGTGGTAAGGGGTTTTATGAAGCTGTCGTCGAAGATCACGCGGGAGGAGGATTTGCTCAAGTCACATGCCGTTGGTTTAAGATGCCTTTTCTTCACAAGATTATAGCGGTGGGGCATGAGGTCGTGCTTTATGGCAAGCCCAAGGAGAGCGGAGGAAAAGTCCTGATAGATCATCCGGAGTTCGAGGTTGTTTCTGAAGAAGGTCGGAGCGTTCATCTCGAGCGCATTGTTCCAATTTACAAGAATGTGAGTGGTGTTCCTCAGAGAAGGTTGCGAGAGGTTATTTTTAAGGCACTCGAAGTGGTTGAAGGTGATTCCTTGATTTCACTATATGATATCGATTCATCCTACCCTAGAATTAAAGTCTTCCGTGAGGCTCATTTTCCAGAGGAATTAAAGGAATCTGATGCGGCACGACGCTATTTTGCAAAGGAGGAATTTTTCCTTCAGCAGCTGCGAGTCGTTTGGCGAAGGGCTCGTCACGCAGATTTGAGCGGGCGGATTCTTGGAAAGCGAACGGGGCTTCTTACTGAGTTTTATAATTCCCTGCCCTTTGATTTGACTGACGCTCAGAAGAGAAGTGTTAAAGAGATTATCAGGGATATGCGGGTTCAGCGGCCAATGAATCGATTGCTGCAAGGCGATGTTGGAAGTGGAAAAACTTTCGTGGCAATGTGCGCAATGCTGCTTGCTGTTGATTCTGGTTGTCAGGCGGTTTTGATGGCTCCAACCCAGATTTTGGCAGAGCAACATCATCTTACTTTTTCGAAATGGCTTTCGCCACTTGGTATTAAGGTGGGCTTAGCGACGGCTGATCGAAGGGAAGATGTGATGGCAGCTCCGATAATAGTGGGGACCCATGCACTGCTTTACGATAAAGTGGATTTCGATGATCTGGGCCTAATTGTAATCGATGAACAACATAAGTTTGGTGTAGCCCAACGAGGAAAACTTATTCGCCGTGGAGTGATGCCCGATGTTTTGGTGATGACAGCAACGCCAATTCCAAGAACTTTAACCTTAACAATTTATGGTGATCTTGATGTCTCGATCTTGGATGAGTTACCAGCTGGAAGGGGTAAGATTATCAGCGGAGTGCGTGTGAAGCCGAAGATCACCGAGTTGACTAATTTTATCACTGGTCAACTTGAAAAGGGCCGCCAGGCTTATTTGGTTTATCCGCTTGTGAATGAAAGCAAATCGGTAAAGGCAGGATCGGCTGTTGAGGAGCATCTAAAGTGGCAGAAACGATTCAAGCATTTCGAAGTCGAGTTACTTCATGGTAAAATACCATCCGAAGAGAAGGAGGCGGTGATGACTCGATTTCGTGATGGTAAAACAGAGGTGTTGGTCTCGACGACTGTGATCGAGGTCGGTGTGGATGTGCCCAATGCTAATGTCATGGTGATTTTCAATGCCGAGCGCTTTGGGCTGGCCCAGCTACATCAATTACGAGGCCGTATTGGGCGGGGAGAGCACAAGAGCTACTGTGTGCTCGTAACCGATGGTAAAAATTCCGAAGCACTTGAGAAACTGAATATTTTGGCTGGCACGGTTGATGGATTCAAGATTGCGGAAGAGGATTTGAGGCTGCGCGGTCCAGGAGAGGTTTTGGGCACCCTACAGAGCGGGACGGGATGCTTGAGGTTTGTCGAGTTTTTGTCAGACACGTCCATCATTCGCGAGGTACGTGAAGTTGCTGAGGAATTGCTGCGCAATGATCCAAGCCTCAAAAAACACGTTCATCTTAAAGCGTGGCTCCTAGAGCAGGCTGAGGTGACAAACCAATAGCCCCGAAGAATCACTGATGTCTTCTGGCTCGGATCGCGGTAATTTTCCATCCTTCTTTAAGTTCGAGGTCAAAGATGATTTCCCATAATTCGCTCCTACTCTCGCGAAGGGGGCTTGTCATCGTGATTTCATCGATTCGAGTAAGCTGAGCTTTATTGCCCATTAATTGGATGTCTTCCTCGAGCTTTGTAAATTCTCGTCTAACTGTCATGGAGTGAAGGAGATCGATTCGATTGCAAAGGCCTTCCAATGATATCTCTCTTGGTATATCAATATTGAAGGGGAGCTCCGAGATTTTGAGTGTGATGGGGTCTTCTGTAGAAACTTTGACAGCCTCATGAACATCATCACGGCTTCGGAGGTTTGAGCTGTTATATTCGATAGCTCTGATAAACTGATCGATAGTCCTGTTAATTTTTTGTTTGGGTTGATTGTAGTGCCAAACAAGTCCGCTAATCACTACGACTACAATGAGGGATATGATCGCAATACGGGTCTTCATTTGATACTATCGATTCGGTGCAAGTTGGAAGGTGAAACCTTTTAGATATTCTGTTTCCGGAAGAGTTGCGATAATGGGGTGATCGAGTCGCTGGGAATGGTTGTCAAGCATTCGGAGAGTTCTCTTTCCATCAACAGCGGCACTCCTGACACTATCAAGAAAAAGTTCGCGAGTTGCGTGATGGGAACAACAGAAGGTCGCCAGTAGTCCGCTCTGATTCAACATGCCGAGAGCCCTGAGATGGATTTCCTTGTAACCGCGCATAGCATCTTTCACGGTTTTTTTGTTTCGGGTAAACGATGGAGGATCAAGGATTATCAAATCGTAGGTCTCGTTATGTTTTCTGAGGAAATCGAAGGCATTAGCTGTGATCGCCTCAATTTGCACTCCAGTGAGTTCAGCATTTTTGGCTGCAGCCGTCGTAGCATCTTCTGAGATATCTACGGCTCGAACCGATTGAGCTCCAGCGAGTGCGCATGCTAGGCTGAATCCTCCTTGGTTACAGAATAGATCAAGTACCTTCTTTCCGGGTGCCAAGCGGGCGACCTTTTGGTAGCTATCCATGATATCGAGGTAGAGCCCAGTTTTTTGTCCATTTGCAGGATCGACTTCGAAAATCGAGTCGAGGTGTGAAACCGTAAAGGGATTTGGCTGATTTCCATGAACCATGACAATTTCTTGCTCGAGTCCCTCTGGTCGTCGCATAGAGGAGTCGTTACGAAGAGTAATTGATTTAGGTGCGAGAAGTTCAACAAGGCAGCTAACAATAAGATCTTTACGTTGATCCATGGCTAAAGTGGTTGTTTGTAAGACGAGGTGATCTCCGTATTGATCGACGATAACTCCTGGGAGGCCGTCCGATTCGCTCCAAATGATCCTTCGAAGATCCTGCTCGATCGCAAGAGATTCCCGATAATTGATGGCCTGACCAAGTCGTCTTAAAAAAAACTCAGCATCAAGTTTTTGTTTTCTTCGGGAGATCCTACGTGCCACGATTTGAGACTGTGGATTATAAATTGCTACTCCTAGGGGACGATCCTTGAAATCCTTGAGTGTCACGATGTCGCCAGGTTCGGGATTTCCAAAAGTTTTTTGGATTTCCGAAGCGTAGACCCACTCGTGTCCGTGAAAAATCCGGGAGCGGGGTTTTATGATGAGGCCTGGCATACGGAAAGAAAAGGGCAGGGAAGCAAGGAGTTCAAGACATGGCGTGCCTTTTCGCTTGAACATCTCGGTAATGGGGCCTAACTCCGTGGCGAACTTAATCCTATGGGTCAAAATCTTAAAACTCGCCAGAAGCGCCGCCGCAGAAAACTTTATCTGAAGCGGAAGAACGAACGTATTAAAGCTGGAGCCTCTTCAAAGCCAGCTAAAGCAGATAAGCCAGCCAAGAAGACCGCTAAGAAGGCAGCCAAGAAGGTTGCTAAGAAAGCAGCCAAGAAGGTTGCTAAGAAGGCAGCTAAGAAGGCAGCTAAGAAGGTTGCTAAGAAAGCAGCCAAAAAGGTCGCTAAGCCCAAAACAGAGGCTCCCAAGGTAGAAGAATCAAAGGTTGATGAACTTAAATCGGAGGAAACGCCTACCGAAGAGCCCAAGGATTCAGCGTCAAAAAAGTAGAAGTTTTCTTGCTCATCCCAGTTTTAAAACCTGCTTGGCTCCGGCTTGGCGGGTTTTTTTTTGGATATTCGGCGGAATTAAGTGAATTTATTTAAATGGAAAGAAGATCTATTGCCGTTTTTTTAGTGGCTCTATTGTCGTTCGGCTGCAAAAACGAAGTGCAAATTGCTGTTGCAGAGGCCCAATTCCCCAAAATCGAGGAGATCCCGCTTTTGGTAATTCATCACCGAAAAAATGGGGATCTTATCAGCTATCTCGCTCTTCAGAAGGTTCCTGTAAAGCAACGAATTTTAGTTGAACCAGCGGCTGAGAATCAGGAGCTTTTTGTGACTGTTCTTGGAACGAAACGCCATGACTTGTTAAAGAGAAGCTTTTCAATCTCTAGCCAAATTGGGGGGAGCTACCATGGAAAAGTAACCGTCATTATAGAGAATGGTCTGGCGGTTAGTATTGACGGAAATGGATTTCATAGCCCTGCTCTAGTTTCGATAGAGTCGCTGGAAATCATCGAACAGGCTTTGGGAGAGAGAAACATGGCTTCGAAAGGGGGTTCGACGATCAGGATTTCAAATCGAGAGTTTGAGTAATACCGGGCCAGAACTATGATTTTTCAGGGCTGGCGATTCAACGTTTGGTCCTAGCTGTGTAAATCGGCAAAAAAAGGCGTTTTCATTCCACTTTCTTGCGCTAGCGTCC
>DIHU01000075.1 GCA_002420315.1 Akkermansiaceae bacterium UBA5688 | reverse complement strand
ATGATCGTAACGATTACCTCGTGAGCGGGACCATGCTGCTAGAACTCGGTAGCATGTATGGCAAACCAAAACTTATAGAATTGGATGCCGTTACGGTTGTCGACAAAGCATTCCAAGTGTTCAACGTCACCAGCGAACCTTTCGGGTTTAGTTTTAACACCACGGTCGGCCGAAACTACACTGTGGAGGCCACAGGGGATCTCCGGAGATGGAAAGCAGTTGAACTGTTCCAAGGCAGTGGTGGAGAGATCCGCTTCAACGCAGAACCAACATCCAGTGGGAGATCCCAGTTTTTCAGGGTTCTGGTGGAATAGCTTTCGCTCTCCCAAGACTTTCGAATTTTAAATAAAGACCTTATTCATGAAACCCTATTTTTTTAGAGTTTTGTTGGAAAAGTGTCGCTTGGCCAAGTATCACGTATTTTAAAAGAAGACATTATTTACGAAATGAGAAAATCTCTAAAACCATCAGCTCTAGCAACTGCTCTATTCCTCTTGCTTCAAGGCTTGGGAACTGAAAGATCGAGATCAGCAGAACCGACAAGAGTTGAATTTAACGGAAGTTTAACGAATACCTCCGGTCAGTTTAATGGCGTCTCGGACTCTAATCTAAGTTATGTCACTGAAAATAATCGAACTGCGGTTTCGTTTTCTAGTTTGGAGAATGTCCGGTTTCCGATGGGTCTTAGTAATTCTCTAGATAGCCAACGATTGCGTTTTAGGATTCGATTCAAGATTTCACCTGACAGCCAGGGAAAGATTGGAATAGGACGCATCTTTTTGTTCGGGAATGCGCGGCATCATAGCCATTTGCCTGGTTTCAGGATGGATATCCGCAGTGATGGAGAATCAATGTATCTGTCACAATCAGTCGGCGACGGACTCGGCTCTGATGACCGTCAGGGTGAGTTAGGCGTCGTGTTACCTAATAAGTGGTATGAAGTGGTAGCCACCTTGGAATTGGACCGTGAAGCACCACGAGTTGTATATATCTTCGACGACCAACAGCAGTTTCATGAGCTTTTTGTAGAGGAAGGTTTCAGTCTTGCCAATTTTCGCAACCATCTAAGCTCTGTCAATCCTGTGCAGATTGGGGGAACGGCCTATTACCCCCTTGGGGATACTAGTGATGCAGAAGCTGATACTGGTGCGAAATTGTTGGTGGATAATTTTATAGTTGAGCCCACCGTAGTTCCTGGGAATTCACAGCTCGTCAAGCAAACATTAAATGATCTCACAGCCCACGTAAATGGTTCTATTATCATGACGTCGGAGCAATTGAAGGAAGCAAAGTCTCTCCTTTACTTTGAATTAGATGTGGCGGCAGCGCAAAATGCGCTCTCTGAGCTCAAGGTTTTCCTGAACACATATGAAGCTCAGTACGATGCGCTTTTTAAAAGCGAGGACAGAGTGCCGCTAAGCGATCTTGATTTAGTGGCGCAGACTGTCTTTTTCGTGAAGCAATGGATGCTCGATAATTTGTATGTTGGTGGGGACCTGCAGTCCCTCGAAGGTTTTTCTTTTGAAGAAGCATCGGTTTGGCCTGGAGTCCCCAAGGTAGATGCTTTGCGGACAACAACTTCAAATCCGGCCAACCTTCAAATTAATGGGACATATAACAAAACCACTGGTCTTCAGGAAAATGGGAGTGAGCATGCCTATCGAATGACTGGCTATTATGCAGCGCCAGGTGAAATTGTTTCATTAACTTTTCCAGAAGAGGTATTGGGTAAAAATATTCGAGTGTTGGTTGGGGTTCACTTTTGGAATACATATTACGTTCGCCCTTATAACCGTCTCAATCGCATCAGCCTTTCCTACGGTGTAAACAACGCAACCGTTCAGGTAATGAATCCAATGGGTGGTTCGATTCTCGTTCGAGTGCCAGACGGGTCAAATCTGGGTGACCTGTCGGTCACGGTTGTTAATGCCGTAAAAACGCCATATTTCTCCACACGGACTGGATTTGAAACAACCCAACAGGAGTGGGAAGCCGCAAAAGCGACGGCCAACATTCCCTGGGTAGAGTTTGAATCTGACAAGGTCCAGTTATCAGCTCCTAGAGCACTTTTTGATAAGGGAACGTTATCTCCTCAGGAAATTCTTGCTGAGTGGGACTCAATACTTGATGCCTTTTCTGTTGTTGGTGGTCGCTCTCTAGAGCGTGCTCGCCCTTATTTTTTTATGGCGGATCGGCAGAATGTGGCGGGAGGCACTGCGGCACCTGCAGCAAATCCGTTGCCACTAGTTCCCGCAAATGATCTTGATTCATGGGAGAACTTTCTAGATCCGCGCCCTAACTCAAATTCAAATGGAATATCTGCGGAGTTTATTGTTTTGCATGAAATGAGTCATGCTCACAACTTTCCGACCTTAGGTTATCAAGAGCAGGAATCGAATGTTAACCTTCCCGCCGTAGCCGCCTACAATCTCGCCTACGGGCTTGATCTTACTACTGACGCCATGGCGCAATCGATTGATCAGGGCCTGAGTCTTGATCAGGCAGCTATTGATTGGATGACTTCGCCGAACTTCTCTGCAAACAAACGTATGAGTTACGATTTTGAGCAATGGGACAAGGCCTGGAATGAGGGGGCAACCGAATTGGGCTATGTCTGGAACGAAATTCGGTATCAGTCACGCGGTCATGGCAAGTTTGTGGAATTAGCTAACCTATACGGTTGGGAGGCTGTTGGTAATGCTCATGCTGTATTTATGAATGTGGGAGCTCAAGGCAATCGCGTGATTAATTACGGCATAGCGGACGACGACTTTATCCGTAAAGCTTCCTTTGCAAACAACAAGAATTTAGCACCTATCTTTCATTTTTGGGGGATCATTCCCTCAGCGAAATTGGCTATTGAACTAGATCACCTTCCCAAAGCCACTGAATTCAAAGCTAGGCTAGAACGTTATCAGAGCATTATCCCTGCTAACAATAGCGCCTTTAGAGCTTATTTTGCAGGCTTGCAAACAGGAGGCTGGACCAAGGGTTATTGGAGTGATGATAGAAATGGATTTCAGGTCTTCCGCTATAAAGGATTAGAGCAGGTGTATGATGAAGCCCGTGCAAAGGGAATGAGTGATCAGATAGATTATCTGCTCTCTGTTTATTTTCCGCAGGGAAACTCAGTGAATCAACCCCCGGTAATAGTAAATGGTCCAGTTTCGCAAACAATTTCGAACGGCACAGCTTTCAGTATTCCTATGGTTGTTACAGATCCCGATACTCCGCAGGATCATCTTAGTTTCAGCCTTCATTTTGCCGATCCCAGCCGACCAAACGAAATTGAAGGTCTTTCCTTTAATTCCAAGACTGGGGAACTTTATGGGAAAACCGATGCAGGCCATGAAGCTGAGAGTTCCCCACTAAAGATCAGTGTTTTTGACGGTACGACCGAGGTCTTCACCGACCCTTTCCAGCTTTTCTTTCGGGAACCTGATAAACCTGGTTTCGCCATCACCAATCTAGTTGACCTACAGGTAACGGCCGGACAAACGCTAACCCATTCTTTTAATATACAAGGTTCAATTGAGGGTGATTTTAATTTTTCAATACGCTCTTTGAAACAACCGAACGATGAATTCAATCCATCATGGTTACAGAAAGATTCCTTAGGGATTACACTGACTCCATCTAACGATGATATCGGCGAACATAAGGATCTGTTCATTAAATTTGAAACTCCACACGTCCATATTCGTTCGGTTTTATTTTCGATTGGTGTCGTTCCCAATGATACTTCACTTCGTTTAGTCGGGAGTCCTCGAACTAGATTGATGGCAATGCGGCCATATGATTTTAAACCCTCCTTGTTAAAAGGTTCTCAGGTTGCAGGGGTTGTCTCATTTTCCGCATCAAATCTCCCTAACTGGCTGAGATTGGATGCTTCAACCGGTCGGATTTTTGGGACCCCACTTGCTAATGATGGAGGAACTTACAGTGACATTACAATCGCAGCTTCCAACGGCAATCAGTCGGCCGTATTTAGCCCCTTTTCTATTGAGGTAAGCTTTGATGGAAAATTAAAAGTATTAAATCTGGATTCGGCTTACAACTTTTCACCTGGTCAGAATTTTGACATTCCAGTTGTCTTAGAGGATCTCGACGATGATGACACCTATATGGGTGATCAATACGGCAACCTACGTTTTGCTGATTCCAAGCCCGAATGGATTAATTATGATGGTGCTTCCAGACCGGCTAGGCTTTTCGGAACTGTTCCTCTAGAAGTTTCCGGATCTTACACACTCGAGTTTAATGTACACGGTGGGAAGCCATTCCATTTTTTGCCTGTTACAGTAGTTGGAAATGGCGAAAGCGGCTCTAATAGTGATCCAAACGGCGATCCGAATAGTGACCCAAATGGAGAAAGTTTTGGGGATGTTGTCGTCTACGCAAACAATTCCACGACATTAATTGGTCAGGTGACGATCGAGGGAGAAGTTGCAGAAAGCGGAGATGTGGTAGCGATTTATGTGGGGAGCGAGTTGAGGGGCAAGCAAGAGGTGATTATCAATGGAGGTGTGGCATGGGTGAATGCTCAGGTGAACGCAGCAGGGGGGAGTGAGACTGCTAATTTCAAGGTCTACGATGCGAGCATAGGAGTGACGCATGAGAATAGCGATACAAGCGCAGTGATCACGAGCGGAGGAGCCGTCGGGAGTTTTTTGAGCCCGCTCATGATAGAAATGAAGGATCCTGTAGTGGATACAACCGCACCAGTGATCACGGTTGCAAGTGGCACGGATACAGTAGAACAGGGTTCTACTTGGACGGATGCTGGAGCAACCGTTGATACCGGTGAAACAGTGACCGTTTCAGGCGCAGTGGACACGAGTGCTGTTGGAGCTTATACGATTACTTACACTGCTACAGATGCGGCAGGAAATACTGGAAGTGCTACAAGAACGGTAACCGTTCTGCGCGTGGCACAAACCTTTGTCATCACTGTGAACTCAGCAAGTAGTGGCAATCGATACTTCGTAAATGGCGTCGAAGCTCCAGCGTTACAGCTCGAACCTGGAGAAACTTATGTCTTTGACCTCTCTGATGCCTCAACTAATAGCCATCCACTGGCCCTCAAACTTGAGGATGTTGGCTGGACTTTAGATATCAGATCGGTTGGAACACGTTTAATCGTTACTGTTCCAGCAAATGCGTCAGGCATGGGTGATTATTACTGCACCATACACGCTGGAATGGGTAACTTGATTACTTTTGGTGATTTAAATGGTGATCCAAACGGAGACCCTAACGGTGATCCAAACGGCGACCCTAACGGTGATCCAAACGGTGATCCAAACGGCAACCCTAACGGTGATCCAAACGGTGATCCAAACGGCGACCCTAACGGTGATCCTAACGG
>DIHU01000176.1 GCA_002420315.1 Akkermansiaceae bacterium UBA5688 | reverse complement strand
CTCCTTGGGCAGGGATGGGGAATGTTGAAACAGGAACGTGCCGATTATATCCTTCGACGCTTGGAAGAGTTATATCCCGAGACACCAGTTCCACTGGACCATACGAATTCTTTTACTCTCCTAGTTGCCGTGCTCTTGTCCGCACAATGTACAGATATTCGAGTTAATCTGGTCACTCCTGCACTGTTCGAAAAAGCCGATAGTGCTGCTTTGATGGTGAAACTGACTGTAGCGGAAATTGACGCTATTGTCAGACCGTGCGGATTAGCTCCTCGCAAAGCTAAAGCAATTCGCGGCTTGTCAGAAATTTTGTTAAGTAAGCACGGTGGTAAGGTTCCAGCTAACTTTGCTTCTCTTGAAGAGCTTCCTGGGGTGGGCCACAAAACTGCCTCAGTTGTTATGTCGCAAGCTTTCGGTGTTCCGGCATTTGCGGTTGATACTCACATCCACCGTCTGGCCCAGAGGTGGAAATTGACAGATGGTAGAAGTGTGAAACGCACTGAAGAGGACTTAAAAAAACTCTTCCCACGAGAAGCTTGGAACAAGCTTCACCTGCAAATCATCTTCTACGGGCGTGAATATTGCTCGGCCAGAGGATGTGATGGAACTGTCTGCGAAATCTGCAGGACTTTGTTCCCTCAGCGAAAGACTCCTATCCAAACCAAAAAATAATAATAAAACCTAAGCTTTTCTGGGTAGGTCAATTCACCTGTCAAGAAGGTAACTCACTGGAAAAGCGCGGAATTCTGGATATTTTCTTTACTCATTGGTTGCACTTTCGAAAATGCTCCCCTGATTATTTTATCAAACCGTCTTCAAACAAAAAACCATGACCAAAACCTCTAAGTTCAGTATCGCCAAAGGATGGCTCGTTGGCTCCGCTTTCACCCTTCTTTCCGCCGCTCCTGTTCTTGCCCAAGAAGGCGAGAAAGCTGCAAAGGATAAAAGCGCTCTCGACAGCTACCTCATTGATGGTGGGCCGCTGACAATTTTCATCGTTGCCGTCGGATTGCTGTCGTTGATCAGCCTGACGGTCTTTAACTTTATGAACCTCACCAAGGGCAAGTTTGCACCCGACGATCTGAAGGCTGCTCTCCTTGATCACATGACGAACTGCCGCGTTCGCAGCGCGATCGAGCTTTCTGCATCCAATCCTTCTTACCTTGGACGGATGATGGCTTATTCTCTTCCCAATATCGATGCGACTCACCCTGAGGATCTTGGTCGAGACCAAGTTGAGGATGCGATCGCTGATTTTTCCATCAATGAGACTCGCAAGCAGATGACCTTCATTTCCCTTCTTTCTCTGGTAGCCCAGGCTGCTCCGATGCTCGGCCTTTTTGGAACTGTTTTCGGTATGATTGGTGCGTTTGCCACGTTGGGACAAAACGCTGGCGCCGACCCGCAGGATCTTGCTGCCGATATTTCGGTTGCACTATTAACCACGATGTGGGGACTGATTGTCGCGATTCTCTCTCTTTTTGCTTACTTCTTCTTCAAGAACCGCTTCAACGCTTTGGTTGCTGATTGTCACGGCACTGCAGAAAATCTTATCAATGCATCCATCCAGACGGTGAATGCTGATGCGCATCTTGCTAAGATTCCTGAGGGGATTGCCGTTTAACCCGCTCGAGGGGATGGAATTCTTACCCCCCTTGTGTTGAACTAATAAATCACCTCAGACACCAATGGCCACCGATAGACTCCGCGCAGTCAATAAAGATGACGGCGAACCAGCTGAGATGGACATGTCGCCCATGATCGACATGGTCTTCCTGTTGCTTCTTTTCTTCCTCGTTGTATCCAATCCCAAGACGATCAAGATCGACCCTAATCTGACTCCTTCTGTAGCTGAGAATGCGCAAGCTGCGAAAACGAAAAATGGAAAGATTGTCGTTAATGTCCGTGATAATGGAGACTTTGTGAAAGAAGATACAAAGTCGCTCATGGCTGATGGTGCCGCCCTTCGCGAATATCTTAAAGCTGAAAAAGAGCGGGTTGAATCGAAGGGTAATGAGCCCGTCCTCCATATTCGTTCAGACAAGGAAGTCGAATTCAAGTATGTTCAACGTGTCATCAAGGCCGGTGCTACCGTCGGTCTAAAGCAGGTGGCCTACGCCGCCTTTAATAAAGAATAGGTTAACCTGAAACTCTAGATCGTAAAATCATTCCATGGCACGCCACAAAAAGATTCAAGCGCCTGAGGAAGATGAACCAGGCTTGGACATCTCTTCTCTGATTGATGTTTGTTTCCTTCTTCTCATTTACTTCTTGGTAACCACTCAGATCATAAAAAAGGAGCAGGAGTTGAGTACTTCTCTTCCTGCCACGACTCCCTCGGAGACTCCTCCAGATCTTGCTCCAATGCTGATTCTTCTTGAGGCGAATGGAAATATTTCGATCAAGAATGAGACCGGAGTGATTGAGCTTCTTGAATCCGACTCCGACGCTCGTAAGCTGCCGAATCTCTCGGCACGTCTCGATCTTCACAAGAGCGCTGCCGACATGTCGAGCAGCAAGGCCCTTGTTCAAATCAAGGTCGATGGCGATGCTGTTTCCCAGCGAGTGACTGATATTCTCAATTCCTTGGCTGGAGCTAAGATCACGGAGATTACTTTCACCGACCTTCTTGACCCGGAAGCCAATTAATTTGCCCTATTTCAGGGTTCGCTAGAACAACCTAAGGAATCCTTACTTTAATCGTTTTAACTCTTGCCCGAAAGGCTGACGAGCCGCTGGCTCTCAGCCTTTCTTTTTCCAACACCATTTACACCACCTCGCGAATTATGAATTTAATCCATTCCATTCCACGAAAACTGGCTCTCGCCATTTTCGCCTTCGTTGCTTTGTTCAATACAAGTTTTGGGGCCTCAATCAGCGATATGAACAAGGACGCTCTCGCGGCCATGAAATCAGGGAAGTGGGCTGAAGCTCAGGCGATCCTTGTCAAAGCGACTAATTCTTATGATGCCAGGGCTCCCCAACTTTATGGGCCACGCTTCGGGTGGTTTTGGTATCATCGAGGCTATTGCGAAATCAAACTCGGCATGTTCGGGGACGCAATGAAATCGTTTGAGAAGTGTTACAAGCGCTATCCAAACACAAAGCCCAAGGAAGGGCAGGCTCCGAGCAAGAACATGTATAACAAGCTCTCACTGCTTATGTGGGGGCACGCGGCCAAAGGGGCCGAGGAGTGGGCAACTTCGATTCGCATGTATAAGAAGTTCCTCGAGGAACGTGACCCAGCTCGTGATCGGTATGAGAAGGGAGTCTATTTCATCAACATGGCGATTAACCACTATAAGTTGAACAAGATTTCTGAGGGCAATAAGTATCTGGAGACTGCGATTCAGAACAAAGTAACTTTTCCAACCCCAAACAAGGGCATTATGGCGGCTTTCAACACCATGGTTGCTTCGGTAATTGAGAAAAAAGATGAGGCGGCACTTCTCGACTTCCTTTCAAAAAATCGTGCTCACATCAAACTGGAGCCATTTGAAGCTCACGAGTTTTCTTCCCTCTTTATGAAGTTAGCTCAGGACGCTCGCTCGGCTGAGATGATCCGCTCAACCTTTGAGCTCTACTCTCTTGTTCCCAGCACAGTCGCTGCTATCGATGATATCAAGGGGCGTCTTGCAATGCTTTCAAGCTACGATCGTACTATCCGCGATGGCTCAATGATTGTGAAAAAAGGGGACCTTGACGAAGATTTCGCGGAGCTTGAGACAGCCGACACCAGTGGCAAGGTGAATGAGGTATACGCCTATCTCAATACTGCTGTGCTTCACGAGGAGGATGGGAATGTTCGAGGCGCCTTCGCTGTCTATGAGCAAATGGAGCTCTACTTTCCTAATGCTCAAGTGATGCGTGATGGTAAGGTGAGTGCTGGTCGTGAGAATAACCTTTATAACTTGGTGCGAACCTCGGCTTTGATTGGTGAGGTTCTTACGACTGAGCACTATGGCTCAATTTTTCTCAAGGATTTCCCGAAGAGTAAATACGTCAACGAAGTGCGCCGCATGATGCTCACCAGCCTCTTCTTTAATGGAGAGTATGAGAAGTGCATCGAAGTGGCTGAAGTGATGCTGCCTAAATTGACAAAGCCATCTAAACAGCATGATGTTTGCCTCTTTGTCCTCGGTGGAAGTAAGCACTATCTCGGCGAGTTTGTTGAAGCTCAAGACTACCTGAATGAATACATGTCCACCTATGGCAAAAATAAGAAAGAGGGAGACAAGCTTCGTATTATGGCCACTTCTTACTTCCAAGCCGCTAACTATTCACGTCTTCAGGAATGGACCAAATCTGCTGAACTTCTCGATAAATTCTTCGAAAATTATCCTGACCCTAAGAGTAACGTTTACTATCCATTCGCCCTTTTCGACCGTGCTAACTGCTACTATGCCGAGAGTGAATACGAACCAGCCCTTGAGAAGGTGACTCGGGTTGAAACTCAGTTTCCCGGAGTTTCTGTGATGGAGCAGAATCTTGCTCTAAAGGGCAACATTCTCGAAGGCCTGAAAAAGTCCGAAGAAGCCGAAAAGTACTATCTCATGGCTCTCGACCTGGCCGAGCAGAAGAAAAACGATCTCGTTGCAGGAGAGTGTCTCTTCTATCTCACCTCACTCATCGGTAAGGCCAAGATTGGGAAAGCGGAAAATCCACGCGTTGCCGAAGCTGTCCCTTATTATAACAAGTTCTGGGAAGAGTATGGAAACGAATCACCCTTCAAGGCCAAGGTCGCGGTCGCCGGTATCCCGGGAATGCGTAAGGTAGGAAAGATTGACGAAGCTCTTAAGCGTCTTCAGACGGTCATTTCTGGTATCGCTAAGGAACCCGGCACACCTGGCCTAGAGGAGTCTATTGGTTCTTATACCGAGGAATATCTTGAAGAAAAGACTCCCAAGCAGCTTAAAGATCACTACTACTCGTTCCCTGGAATTGATTCGCGTGATATGGCGACTCGGGCCCTTCTGCGTATCGCGATTATCGGGGTGTTTGAGGAGGTCATCGAGTCTTCTGATCCCGAAAAAGAGGCGGCTCAGATTCGTGATGGAAAAGCGATGATTGAAACTCTTTTCCAAGAGCTCCAAAGGGACTTCAAGCCGAAAGATCTCTCTAACTTTATTCTCGTCAGGGTCGGCGACTTTATTCGTAAGACCACCCAACCGCAAGCTGCTGAAGTGTATTACAAAGAAGCGCTGAGTCGTTCCGATCAATCTCATATGTTCGCTGCGATTTTTGGGCTAGCCGACGTTTATGCGAAGGGCACCTCGACCCAGAAGAGCGAGGCCATCAAGCTCCTGAAGCGGGTCAGTGATGATTCCGACGACAGCGGCGAGAGGGAGGAAGCTCTCTATCTCACCGCTAGTATCCATGCTGATAACAATGCCTACGATGCTGCGATCGCTACTGCCAAGGAGTATCTTGAAACTGATGGGTTCCGCCGCTACGCGGTTCCTTGCCGGATGTTACTTGCTGCTTCGCATGACAAGGCGGGGCGTGTTGATGATGCATTGACTGCTTACCAGCAAGTGTGGATTTCTAGCATGGGAACGATCAGGTTTTCTTCTCCTGCCATGAAACGCTGGATGGAGATTCTCTGGAGCCGGGGTGGAACTACCAAAGGTAAAAGTGATCGCCAGTATGCTTATGAAGGGGGCTATAAGTATCTCAAGATGACCTCGCAGGCGGTCAAGAAAGCCACTACGAATGAGAAAGAAATGTGGGATGAAGTATTTCAATTGACTGAATCCTATGAAGCAAATTCCGATATCGCAAAAGTAGTGGAGCCAGAAGAAGAGTAATCTAAACTAGTAATAATTGAACGGATCAAAAGACATGAAAAAATTTCTTACTGCAGCCTTTGTGATCGCCGCCAGTGTGGCTTCCTTGCCCGGAGCAACAGAGGCCCGGATTCTAATCGTCACCGATGAGGATACCTTCACCGGGTGGATGATGGATGCTACAAAATCAAAGTTCCTCTGGCGTGAAACCCAGGAGACTCTGGTAAAGCGGGAGCAGAGCCTTCTTAGCTGCACGGTCTATTTCCTACAGGCACCCGAGTTTACCGAAGCTCTCGAGCTCTACAAAAGCCGGAACTACAGGGATGCAGCACCCAAGTTTGCTGCCTGTGCTGAAGAATATGACAAGCTGATCGAGGTGAAAGGTAATCCCTCCACTATGGCTTCTTTTTACGAAATGGAATGCTATCGTCGCCTTGAGGATCTTGAAAAACTCTCCGAGCTCGCAGCAAAATTTGAGCCTGAGAACCTCCTCTATAAGTTCCAAAAAAAGCAGTATGAAATGTATGGCGTCTTTTGGGATGCCGTCCGCACTAAGAGTTGGAATCGTCTTAACGCGATTTGCCGGGATGAAAAATGGCGTGGAGCGAAATTGCCCGGTAACTTGCGGGGACAGATTTCCTATTGTCACGGATTGGCGCTCGAGGGGGCTGGTCAGCCTGTGCAGGCTCTGAATGCCTACAACAATGCTTTCGTTGCTGATTTCGCTGCCTCCGAGGAGATTACTCGGAAGTCGGCGCTGAATTGCCTTCGCATCATTCTCGATCACGAAGATGTTAAGACTGCGATGGATCTGTATTCGACCGAGGATTATAGCGATGAGTCAAACGGCGCGGCACTCATCAAGGAAGCGACCGGCCTCCTTAAGCTTTGGGACAAGGTTCTTGGTTCTGGCGAAAGTGTCCCTGCTAAATACAAAACGTTCCTTAAGTATCCTCCCAAGAATAGATAAGGTGACCACTTAGTTTTTAAAACAACGGCGGATCCGAAAATGATCCGCCGTTTTCTGTGTGACGAGATTAGTAAAGTGAAAATACGGTGAGCGTAATCACCTGACCTCACAGCGAGAGAGGTGCCAATTTCGATTCGGAATAAACGAATTCTTT
>DIHU01000242.1:739-2724 GCA_002420315.1 Akkermansiaceae bacterium UBA5688 | reverse complement strand
TGTGAAGCTTGTAAATAATCACCACCGAATTTTCCAACCATGAGCTTAAATTCCCAAGTTCCCTCAGGCCCGCTGGCCGAAAAGTGGAGTTCCCACAAAATGGACTCTAAATTGATCAACCCCGCCAATAAGCGAAAGTTCAAAATAATCGTGGTTGGCTCCGGCCTCGCGGGAGGTTCCGCCGCAGCGACTCTTTCCGAGCTCGGTTACAAAGTAGATTGTTTCTGCTATCAAGACAGCCCACGCCGAGCTCACTCCATCGCAGCCCAGGGTGGAATCAACGCAGCCAAGAACTACCAGAACGATGGCGACTCAGTTCACCGACTCTTTTACGACACAATCAAAGGTGGCGACTTCCGGTCCCGCGAAGCAAACGTTCACCGGCTTGCTGAGGTTTCGACTGAGATTATCGACCAATGTGTTGCACAAGGTGTTCCCTTCGCCCGCGAATACGGAGGGCTTCTCGACAACCGTTCGTTCGGCGGGGCTCAGGTGAAACGAACATTTTATGCCCGGGGCCAGACTGGACAGCAACTCCTAATTGGCTGCTACCAAGCGCTTGAAAAGGAAATCAACAGCGGGGGTGTCACTATGCATCCTCGGACGGAAATGCTCGACCTCGTCGTCGTCGAAGGCCATGCGAAGGGGGTCGTTGTTCGTAATCTAACCACTGGTAAAATCACCACTCACGCTGCCGATGCGGTGATCTTAGCAACTGGTGGTTACGGAAATGTTTTCTATCTTTCTACCAATGCCATGGGGTGTAACGTCATGGCCGCATTCCGGGCCCATAAACGTGGGGCCTTCATGGCAAACCCATGTTACACCCAAATCCATCCGACCTGCATTCCTGTCAGCGGCGACTACCAGTCAAAGCTAACCCTTATGTCCGAGTCACTCCGAAACGATGGCCGTATTTGGGTTCCAAAATCAGCGGAGGATGCCCAAGCCATCCGCGAAGGCAAAAAGACCGGTGCTGACATACCTGAGGATGAGCGTGATTACTATCTCGAGCGGAAATATCCATCGTTTGGAAACCTCTGCCCGCGCGATATTGCTTCCCGAGCCGCCAAGGAATGCTGCGACGAAGGACGCGGTGTAGCTACCACGGGACTCGGGGTCTTCCTTGACTTCGAGGACGCTATCAAACGTGACGGTGAAGATGCGATCCGCGCCCGCTACGGAAACCTTTTCCAAATGTATGAGAAGATCTCCGGCGACAACCCTTACAGGCAGCCGATGCAAATTTATCCTGCAGTTCACTACACTATGGGTGGCCTTTGGGTAGACTACAACCTGATGTCCAATCTCCCCGGCCTTCACGTCTTAGGTGAGGCTAACTTCTCCGACCATGGAGCGAACCGCTTAGGAGCTTCGGCGCTTATGCAAGGCCTCGCAGACGGTTACTTCGTCATCCCCTCGACGATCGCAGTCTACCTCGCCGAACAAAAGCCGGGTGCTATCACCACTAGGCACCCCGAGTTCAAGAAGGTTGAGAACGAAGTAAAGGATCGCCTAAAATCCCTGATGGAAATTAAGGGAACTAAATCAGTCGACTCTTTTCACCGCGAGCTTGGTCTCCTCGTGTGGGACAAATGCGGTATGGCACGTGATCGAGCCGGCCTCGAGGAGGCCCTAGAAAGAATTCCCAAGATTCGTAACGAATTTTGGACTAACGTCCGGATCCCTGGATCAGCTAATGGTCTCAACTCCGAACTCGAAAAAGCCGGTCGCGTGGCTGACTTCATCGATTTTGCAGAAGTCCTTTGCCACGATGCCCTTGCCCGCGAAGAGTCGTGTGGAGGCCATTTCCGCACTGAACATCAATTCACTGAGGCTGATGCCGAGGTGCAAGACGGCACTACGCAGACGGGAGAGGCCAAGCGACACGATGATCAATACCAGTATGTTGCTGCTTGGGAGCATACCGAACCGGGCAATCCTCCTAAACTCCACAAAGAAGAACTCATCTACGAAGAAGTCAA
>DIHU01000242.1:0-332 GCA_002420315.1 Akkermansiaceae bacterium UBA5688 | reverse complement strand
ATTGAGATCTACGAAGCCAAAGAGATACCAACCTCGGCTTCGTTTCTCGAAATGATCGACATTGTTAACGAACGACTCATAAAAGATGGAGAGGACCCAATTCATTTCGACCATGACTGCCGCGAAGGAATTTGTGGTATGTGTTCCATGACTATTAATGGAATTCCCCATTCCAAGGAACGCGGTATCACGACGTGCCAACTTCACATGCGAAAGTTTAAAGACGGTGAAACCATCTTCATCGAGCCCTTCCGCGCAAACGCCTTCCCAGTCGTAAAGGATCTCGTAACCAACCGAAGCGCCTTTGACCGCATCATTGCTTCCGGTGGTTA
>DIHU01000202.1:36728-47402 GCA_002420315.1 Akkermansiaceae bacterium UBA5688 | reverse complement strand
GGCCTCCGGTGACTGATGTTGGTCGGTTGTCTTATGCTTTTTTGGCTTATAGCGCGAATCGCGCTTGCCATCGGAGTTCAAATTCCCTTGAGTCGCTCATGGCGGATCCTTCTTTGGCCCTTTCTTTTGACGACGTCCTTTTGACGCCTAGTTTGAGCGAACTGCTTCCTTCTGAGTCCGATGTGAGCTCCGAGTTGTGTAAGGGAGTTCCTTTAAATATCCCGATCGTATCAGCTGCCATGGATACGGTGTCTGAGACTGAACTGGCGATGGCCCTCGCGCGTGAGGGTGGTATCGCAGTTATCCACCGCGCGTGTACGATTGACCAGCAGACATCGATGGTGGCTAAGGTTAAGCGTTCAGAGAACGCCGTTATTTACCAACCACTGACAGTTTCTAGGAAGCAAACTGTAGCCGAAGTTCGTGAGATTATGGGGAGGGAGGGATTCTCTGGGTTCCCGGTAGTTGATTCAAATGGTCGTCTCGAGGGAATGGTCACCGGACGCGATCTTCGTCATATTCCAAGTGAGGAGGCTTTGGTTGAAAATGTGATGACGCCGATAGACCGCTTGGTAACGGCGCCGGCCGATATGGATCAGCGCCAAGCTCGCGAGATTCTTTATAAGAATCGGATCGAAAAACTTCCTTTGGTGAATGATGATGGAGCTTTAGCTGGATTGATTACGGGTGCTGATATTGAGAAGCGAATTACTTTCACTAGTGCGTCGAAAGATCCAAACGGCCAACTTCGTTGCGGTGCGGCGGTGGGACCGGGCCCTGAATTTTTAGAACGTGCCAAAGCTCTCCTAGAAGCTGGTGCTGATGCTCTCTTTATAGATGCTGCGACTGGGCATACTTCACGTGTTATGGGCGTAATTGAGAAGCTTCGCGAACTCGGAGAAACTCCAGTTGTAGCCGGTAATGTCGTCACTGCCCAAGGTGCGAGGGACTTGATCAGCGCAGGAGCAAGTTGCCTTAAAGTTGGGGTTGGTCCGGGATCGATTTGCACGACTCGTGTCATATCCGGCGTGGGTATGCCTCAGTTTACAGCCGTTCAAAATGTTGCCGATGCTGCTCACGAGCTTGGGGTGCAGGTGATTGCCGATGGTGGAATTAGATACTCGGGCGATATTACCAAGGCTCTTGCTGCGGGTGCCGATCTTGTCATGTTAGGTTCTTTGCTTGCCGGAACGAGGGAGAGTCCAGGACAGACTGTTCACTCTCAGGGGCGTCGCTTTAAGACTTATCGTGGCATGGGGTCGATTGGTGCGATGCGAAAGGGTGCGGGTGATCGTTATGGTCAAAACTCTAGTGGTAAGCTAGTTGCCGAAGGGGTAGAGGGGCGCGTCCCTTACAAAGGCCCATTGGCGGATGTTGTTTTCCAATTAATGGGCGGACTTCGTTCTGGAATGGGATATGTTGGAGCACGAAATTTAAACGAGCTCAGGGAAAAAGCCGAATTTGTTCGTATTACCCCGGGTGGTCTTCGCGAAAGTCATGCGCATGATGTCACTATCACCGAGGAGCCCACAAACTACCAACCTGCTTCCTAGTTTTAAGATGCAAGAAGTTCAACATGTTGCTGTTTTTGATTTTGGTTCGCAATACACCCAGCTCATTGTTCGCCGAATACGCGAATTGGGTTTTTTCGCTAAGCTTTACTCACCAGAAGATATCTCTGAAATTAGTCAGCCTGGAGCAATCATTCTTTCAGGTGGCCCCAAGAGCACTAGCGAGTCGGATGCTCCAGATATCGATTTTGAGAAATTGAAGTCCTTTGAAGTGCCCGTTCTTGGGGTTTGCTACGGGATGCAGCTTCTTAATATCAAATTTGGAGGTTCAGTAAAAAAGAGTAATAGGCGGGAATATGGTGCGGCTGCGCTGACTCCAAGGTGCCATGAAGACCTTTACGACGGAGTTTCTGCTGGCTCTCAAGTTTGGATGAGTCACTCGGATACTGTTCAGGATCTGCATGAGGAAGCTGAAGTGATTGCCACAAACCAACATAATACTCCGGTGAGTTTACGCTGGCCCGGTGGATTTTTTGGAATTCAATTTCACCCCGAGGTAACGCACTCACACGATGGGTTGAGAATTCTTAAGAACTTCCTCCAGCAAGCCAAGAAACTACAGCCTTTTCATATCGAGGATTTCAAGCGCGAGATGATCGAGGGCATCCGTGAACTTGTTGGGGATAAACAAGTCGTTTGTGGTGTGAGCGGGGGAGTCGATAGTACGGTCTTGGCCGTGCTTCTAAAAGAGGCCGGGGTAAAAGTCCGTGCGATTTTTGTGGATAACGGGCTCCTCCGAAAAGACGAGTCAACTGTAGTGCAAAACAATTTTCATCGCATGGGTGTTGAGATTGAAACGGTGGATGCTTCCGACGAATTTCTAAATGCCTTGGCTGGAAAAGAAGACCCGGAAGAGAAGCGGCGAATCATTGGGAATCTTTTCATCAAGGTTTTTTGGGATTCCGTTGGGAATGCCGAAATGTTGGCTCAAGGGACTCTTTACCCCGATGTAATTGAGAGTGCTTCAAATGCGAAGTCGAAAGCTTCGGTGATAAAGACACACCACAACCGAGTTCCCAAAATCCTTGAACTTCAAGAACAGGGGAAGGTGCTAGAGCCACTGGCTGAACTCTTTAAGGATGAAGTTCGTGAGTTGGGTGCGGCGTTGGGAATTGCCTCTGATATCCTTGGGCGTCATCCATTTCCGGGGCCAGGATTAGCTGTTCGTTGTCCGGGTGCGGTTGATCGTGAACGGCTCAATATTATCCGTGAATGCGACGCAATCTTTATCGGCAAGCTTAAGCAGCATGGATGGTATGATCGGGTTTGGCAGGCTTATGCGGGATTAATTCCGGTCAAGACCGTAGGCGTGAAAGGAGATGAAAGAAGTTACGAGTGGGCTACCAATTTGCGAGCTGTGATTTCCGAAGACGCCATGACTGCTGAATGGGTCGATTTGCCGGCCCAACTTCTCCGTGAGACAAGTCAGGACATCTTGAACGAGGTCAGCGGCATTAACCGTGTTCTTTACGATATCTCGACCAAGCCGCCCGCGAGTATCGAGTGGGAGTAGCGCCTCTCTTACTTTTGATAATCTTTTAATAGCTCCAACGCCTTTGGAGTTCCGATGATCTTGAGTGTTGAAATGACCTTCGCAAGGGCCTCCCTTTTATCAGAGGCAGATTTTGCAAACGTGCCCTCAACGATAATATAATGTCGGATTGCAGCCTCGGGTTTTCCTTCGGTAAGGTCGATATCTCCGGCGAACATGCGAAGTCGGATATCAAGTGCTCCGGCCGGGCGAAGGTCCAGGGCATCAGAAGCGGCCTGGCGAGCTTCATTAAATTGTTTGAGGCCATTGTATGCCTGAGATTTGAAGTAGAGAGCTTCGGCTTTGCGATAGGCATTCTTTTCAAGTTCTAGGATGGCTTTGGCCCCGCGCAAGGCTTCCGCGTATTTATTGAGATCGAGCGATGCCTTGGTGTAAAGTTTCCAAACTAAATGTTTGATGGGTGTAGATTTGTCCGCAAGTCCTTCGTGGAGAAAAGGCCAACCGCGTTCCTCTTCACCGTTTTTTATGAGAGTGGCTCCTAACCATTGTAGAATGGCGGCCGGGAGTTTGGTGTCGGGCGAATCTTGGCGTGCGAGGTTAATTTCATCTTCAAGGAGGTCGAGATTCTCAGCTTTGAAGGCATTTCTGACCAAGATAGGGCTAACTTTTGAAGCAAACGTTTTGGAGTCGAGAGCTCTAGCTTTGCGAAGAAAAGGTTCTGCTTTGACTCTGTTCTTGAGGCGAAGTTGATTCCATCCGAGCCAAAAGTTTGCGGAAGCCTGGTTTTTTTGGTCGGATCCGGTAAGCTGAAGGATTTGTTCCTGTATGGCGACAAATTCCTCCCATCTTTCTTGTTCCTGATAGATCGATGCTAAGCGAAGCATAAGGCTTTTCTTGATCTTCTGATCCGTGGTGTTTTGAAGGATTGTTTTGTAGTCTCCAACAGCTTCGCCTTCTCGACCGGCTTCATTTAGAAGTTCGGCTCGGTCCAAGCGAAGCTGGGTGCTCTGTTTTGCCTTTGGAAATTCGGCAATAAATGCGGCTATGGCAGCGAGTGCCCCTTTTTCGTTTTTCAAGAAGAGCTGTGATTTAGCCACGTGATAGCGAACTCCAAGGGCGTTAGAATCATCAACCAGAGAGAGGTCAAGCAAACGATACTGTGAAATTGCCTTTTCATAATCTTTTGCTGCGTAGTAGCCCTCGCCGAGAAGTAGGCGAATGGAATGAACTTTTGGGTCCTTTGCTCTTTTAGTAGCATAGTCTCTCAGAAAACTTTCAGCGTTTTTGAGGAAGTTATTGGCGGATTTCTTATGGTCGCGAATAAGGAGGTGATAGGTGGCTTCAAAGCTTGAAGTGGATCCGGGAGAGAGTGTAGCGATTTGCTCGTAAAGTTTTCTTACTTCTTCTTCCTTGCCAAGAGCGTCGTAAGATTTCGCGACCATAATCAGGCGCTGAAGCTCGGATTGTTTTTCGAGTTCGAAGTTTCCAATACGAAAGACATCGATGACATCCTGCCATTGCCTGTCCTTGTAGTGTAAGCTCATAAGGACAAGTTGAGTCTTGCCCTTGACGCCCTTTGATTGTTCTTCTGAAAGAGAATTCCGAAACCATATTTTGGTGAGTTTTTTATCCCCCAGTGTCTGAGCCGTAAGAGCCGCTTGGAAGGACGCTTCGGCGCGAATTTGGGGGTCCTTTGATTTTGAGAGAATAACAAATAGCTCGTGGGCTTGTTTTGCGCTTTGTGAATCGCGATATAGCCTGGCCAAGGCGAGGCGGGCTGTCTCAGAATATGGGCTGTTCTCGTCTGCTATGACTGCTTTCAAAGAAAGAAGCATTCCAGCCTTGTCTTCGAGCTTATAAAAACAGAGAAAACGCCGATAAAGTGATTGCTGTTTAATCTCTTTGTTTTCCGTTGTGTCAGAGACGATTTGAAACCATTTAGCTGCGTCACCCCATTTCTCGGCTTTGTAATCGTCGGAGGCAAGGAAGAGGGCAGAGGCTTCCACAAATTTTCCTTCCTTCCAGTTTGTGGCGGCGGATTGAAAGCAGGCGCGGCTTGCTTTTTGTTCCCCAATTTCACGATAGGACATCCCAAGAAAATACCACGCTTCGATTGCCTTTTTATCGCGGGGGAAAGTCCTGAGAAATTGGTCGAACTTCTTAGCTGCGATCCGATAGTCCCTTTCAACTTTTTGGGGATTTTTTCCCTTTTTAGCGTCGTTGTAGTTCAGCGTTGCGAGGTCAAAAAGATCGCGGGCTGGATTGACGCTAAGGGCATCCTCCTTTTGATCCGGAGCCTGTCCCAGAGAAGGAAGTGATAGCCCGATTAGAATAGCGAGTAAGGCTCGGATCTTCATCGAAAAAAACTAAGGGTTCTTTGGTGAACGAGTCGCAAAATCGATATTCCAGATACCGGCTTTTTGGATTTCATCAACAAGTTGGAGAAGTTGCTGATTCCGGCCATCCCGGTCGGCCCGGATTCGCACTGGTTGTTGATCGGCGCCGTCTTCGTTGGCGAGTTCGGCGGCTTTTACAATCCGTTTAAGTTTTCGCCTGAGTTGGTCTTTGGTATAAATCTCTCCGCTAATAGTAATCTCTCCATTAGCGGAGAGGTTTATTACAATCTTATTTGCAACACGGGCTTTTTGAGAGCCTTCACTGGTGGTGGGAACAGCGACCTTAAGATCTTTCTCTTGTTCAGTGATCTGGTAGGTGACAAGGAAAAAAATCAGAAGGAGAAAGACAATATCAATCATGGGGGCCAGCTGGAAGCTGGCGGGTGGAGGATTGTTATCGCGAATTCGCATGACGTTAGAGCGTTCTTTGATTCCTAAAGGTCACGCATTGGAAAATCGTCGCGGAGAGGTTGACTCGTTGAGCCAGTTTGGCTTTGCTGAATTTGGGAACCGACTAAGGCGAGGATGTGGGTACCCGCCGCTTCTAGTTCAGCAGTGTGGTTTTGAACTCGGCCACGGAAGTAGGAATAAAATGTCATAGCAATAATACTAATGACGAGACCGCCAGCGGTGGTTATGAGGGCCTCCCAGACTCCTTGAGCTAGTTCCAGTTGCTTGGCTCCCTCGATATTGCCGTTAGCGATTTCCATGAAGGATTTAATCATTCCGATTACAGTTCCAAGTAAGCCAACCATTGGGGCAATCCCCCCAATATCAGCTAAGTAGCTGATTCTTTGAGTTAGGATGCCGGCCTGACGATTTCCTTCGGCCTCTGCAACCTCGCGTATCTCAGGGTGGCTGGCATTTGGGTTTTTGGTTAAAAAGTCGAGTGTCTTTTGGGTGACTCGGGCGACTGCCTCTCTTCGGCCGTGACAGTAGCCGACGAGTCCCAGATAATCGCGCTTTCGGATCATGGCCTCCGACGCATTCATGAAGCGATTTGAAACAACCGAGCTGCGACGAAGGGTCAGGAAATAAAGAAGAATGAGAATCGCTGTGAAGATTGAAAGAATGACGAGTGCTCCCATGACCCAGCCGCCCTTCTTGAGAATCTCAACCAAGGTGATATCTTTGGTCAATTCTGCAACCTCTTGGGCAGATGCGACAGATGGAATCAGCGCCAAAATAAGTGCGATGAGAAAAGTGGTCTTCATGAACTAGTTAGTCGAAGTCTAGCGGGAGATTATTCAGGCGCAAGTGCAGGAAAACCCACCGTAATCTACTGATTGTATTTATAAACGATATCAATTAGGTGTTTTGTGCCTAGAATTTAATACAATGTCCGACCTTTCCCTACTTCGAGCAAGGCTCTCGCAGGTGCCCCATAAACCGGGTGTCTACCTGCATAAAGACCGACTGGGCTCGATCATTTATGTCGGAAAGGCGAGGGATCTCCGGAAACGACTAAGCAGCTACTTTATGCCATCGGGCAAGAAACGGGCGGACCGAAAGACCAAAGCACTGATCGATTCAATCTGTGACTTTGAAATTCATGAAGTTCGAAACGAGCAAGAAGCTCTGCTGTTGGAGGGAAAGCTCATCAAACAGTATCGGCCCCGCTACAATGTAAGCTTTAGGGATGATAAACGCTTTCTTCTCGTAAAAGTGAATCTCGATGATCCGTGGCCAAAGTTTCAGACAACGCGGCTCAAGAAGGCTGATGGCGCACGATATTTCGGTCCGTTCGCACATTCAGGGGCTTTACGGGCGACAGTTACATGGTTGAACAAGGAATTTGGACTTCGGAGTTGTCGGCCACGAAGTCCGGGAGATAAAGACTATAAACACTGTAATGCCGATGTGATTCGAAATTGTATGGCTCCCTGTGTCGCGAAGGTGAATCGTGAAGAATATCTGGAACAATTGGAGCAGGCTTGCGAATTGTTAAGGGGGAAAGGAAAGGTTGAACGTCTCAAGAGTCTCAAGGTGGAAATGGAGCAATCAGCGGCAAAGTTAGATTTCGAGAGAGCCGCAAGGCTTCGTGATGTTATTGTAAATCTTGAGCGTGCGTTGAGTCCGACTAGGCAGTTTACCCGTGGAAGGGGAGTGCCCACGACAGTTAAACCAATTGAGGATTTAGCTGAGTTGGGTGATTGGCTCTCACTCAGCGGACCACCGGCGATAATGGAGTGTTTCGATATTTCCAATATCTCGTCGACTCATATTGTGGCCTCAATGGTGAGATTTAAGAATGGATTACCGGACAATCAGAACTACCGGCAATACAGGATTAGGACGGTGGATGGGCAGGATGATTTTGCAAGTATGGCCGAAGTAGTCCGGCGCAGATACGGTCGCATTTTACAGGAAAATATGGACGCTAACCCTGAAGTTGCGGAAAGCACGCAGGAAAGTCATGTCGAGACTCTTCGGCGACTTGCAGTCGAAGGAAAGAGTCCGGTCACGCTACCTGATTTGGTGATTGTGGATGGAGGAAAAGGGCAACTCAGTGTTTCAGTGGCAGAGTTACAGCGACTCGGGTTGGGTGGCCTGCCAATCTGTGGTTTGGCAAAGCAGCGAGAAGAGATTTTTTTTCCGGGCGAGGCTGAGCCCGTAGTGATTCCCCATGATCGGGGAGCTCTTAAGTTAATGCAGCGTATTCGTGACGAAGCACACCGATTTGCAAACCGCTATAACGAGTTGTTACTACGAAAACGAGTAAAGGAGAGTTTGCTGGATGATTGCCCTGGTGTCTCCCCGGCAAAAAAGAAATCGCTCTTAAAACGGTTTGGGTCGGTGGCACGAATTAAGGAAACGACAGTAGATCAGATCGCTGAGCTTAAGGGTTTTTCAGCAAAATCAGCTAATGAGATTTTGGACTTTCTTAAAGGAAGAGCCTAGTTTGGATCTTTTCTCTAAATGTTAGAGGGCAGCTAATTTTTGAGGCAATATAGGAACTCTTGGCGTTTTCCGCGGTCAACTTTACCAACCCGCAGGAAAAGTTGGCTGTCTAGAGCTACCGGGCTAGCGTAGGTGTCATCTCCAAGCTTATTCTCTGCGATTTTTTGATAGCGATCTCCGGATGCTTTGAAGATCACGGTGGTTCCATTTTTAAGGGTGGCGTAAATGTGGTCACCAACCGCGAGCGGTGAAGCCATCACGCCCCGTCGACCAATTTTTTCGGACCACTTCTTTTCCCCAGTTTTAGCATCCCAGCAATAAGCTCTGCCGTCGTCGGCGATAGCGTAGATCAAGTTCTTGTGAGAGAGGAGAGATTGCTCATAACAGACGACTTTATTTTGCCAGACCTTAATGCCGGTTCCATCGGCTTTCACCCCGGCTGTTTCTTTCTCAGGAAAGCCACCGCTGGCAAAGATCATATCGTCTGTCCAAACAATAGTCCCACACATCGATTTAGCTCCGGCTTTAACATCCCAGTTTAGCTTCCCAGTGTTGGGTTCGTAGCTCGAGAATTTGTTAACTCCGGAAATGAAGAGCTGTTCTTCACCCCCGACAGTTGCTACCACAGGAGTAGCCCAGTAGTCATGACCGGATCTCTGAGTTTTCCAAATCTCTTCACCATTGGAAGATTTTAAAGCAGCTAGACATCCTCCTTTTTTAGTTCCAATTACGACGATTAGATTCTCCTTATAGAGGACCGGCGTGGATCCAAATCCAAATGGATATGAAGGAATGTAATTCCCCACAGTCTTGGACCAAATGATTTTTGCTTCCGGGGAAACAGCTGTGACCTTTATTTTTTTATCGTTTTCGAAAGTGACGAGAATATTTTGTCCGTCCCACTGGGCAGATGCTGAAGCAGGAGAGTTTTCTGAATGGAGTTGAGTTGGGAATCCCCCTTCGTGGACGACCTTGGACCAGATCACTTTTCCAGTTTTTCGATCAAGGCATAGAAGTGATTGAGTTAAACTATTTTGGTCAGCAGAAGTCAGATAAATTTTTCCTTTTACAAAAATAGGGGTGGAATGACCACGGCCAGGAATGGCGGTTTTCCAGCCTACGTTTTTGTCTTTTGACCACTCGACAGGCGGCTTGGATCCGCTCGGAGCGTGGTTGTTGTGGTCTGCGCCGCGCCATTGGGGCCAATCAGCGGCTTGGAGTGGGAAGAGAAAGGAAAGCAGAATAAGTTGCTTCATTCATCTGAGTATGGCGGTTTTTATCTCTCAGGCAACGGGAGAATAAGGTATTCAGAATATCGAAAATTGTTAAGAGTTCTGACATGCTCGCTCGCTTTGTGAATTTTTTCTGGTTGTGGACCTTTTTAGGGACTGGATGGGCGTGGATTGTTCCGGAGCATTTCACGTGGTTTCTTGGGGAGATTCCTGGAACGGACCTTAAGTGGGTGCCGTTAGGGTTGGGGATTATTATGCTTGGAATGGGGATGACTTTGACTTTTGCAGATTTCCGCGAGGTTCTGACAATGCCGAAGTGGGTTGTCCTTGGGGTGGTCGCCCAGTTTTTGATTATGCCACTGATTGGGTGGGGAGTCGCCACGATCTTTTCCCTGCCGGCGGAGTTCAAACTTGGCATTATCTTGGTGAGTTGTTGTCCGGGAGGGACGGCGTCAAACGTGGTGACCTATCTTGCGCGCGGTAACCTTGCGTTGAGCGTTATGATGACAATGTGCTCGACTCTTTTGGCGATAGGATTGACTCCGTTGCTGACGAAGACCTACGCTTCAGCTATCCTAGAAGTTGAGGCATGGAAGATGGTTGTCTCAATGGTAATGATTGTCCTTCTGCCCATTATCGCAGGTTTGGTTTTGAATTCGATCGCAGGTAAGAGGCTGGAGGTGATCAAGAAGGGGTCACCTCTGGTTTCGGTTTTTGTGATTGTATTGATTGTTGCTGCGGTGGTTGGTGCGACAAAATCTGATATTCAAACGCATTGGCAGTCCCTACTGCCTGCGGTGTTTATAGTGCACGCTTTTGGATTCGCCTTGGGGTATCTTTGGGGAAGAGTTTTTGGTTTGAAGGAAAAGGAATGCCGGACACTTTCTATTGAGGTTGGAATGCAAAATTCCGGTCTCGGCTCACAATTGGCAAAAACGCATTTCACGCTGATGGCAGCAGCACCATGTGCAATTTCGGCTTTTTACCACTGCATGATCGGGAGTTTTCTTGCGAGCCTGTGGCGGCGACGTGGGGGCGATGAGCAGCCATCACAAGATCGTTAGTTCGAAATCAAATGTGTC